>ONYJ01000096.1 GCA_900322025.1 uncultured Bacteroidales bacterium
CCTTGAACTGCGACCCAACAGCACATGCAGAAGTTACTGCCATAAGAAATGCCACACAAAAGCTTGGCACTTTCGATCTGTCGGGCTGTGAAATTTATACATCGTGCGAGCCTTGCCCTATGTGCTTAGGGGCTATATATTGGGCGCATTTGGATAAAATTTACTACGCTAACAACCGCAAAGATGCTGCAGAAATAGGGTTCGACGACGATTTTATTTATCAAGAAATAGAACTCAAGCCGGAAGAGCGACAGAAGAAATCTGAAAAGCTCCTGCGGAAAGAAGCACTTGAGGTTTTCAAGAAATGGCAAAACAAAGAAGATAAAACGGAGTACTAAGTGCTCCGTTTTATTTTTACCAAAGACCTGCTACTCCACTTCCCAAGAAGAGGTACCGTCTTTATTATCTTTTAGTTGTATGCCCAATTCTTTTAGAGTATCTCGTATTTTATCGCTCTTGCCCCAATCTTTGTTGACACGCGCCTCCTTTCGTTCCTCTATAATATAACCCATAAGCCCGTCTATAACCTTTGCCACTTTAGACATTCCATCTGAAGAAGACTGAGCCTCCTCATCTATGAGCCCGAGTATATCTGTTACTACTTCTCTAAAAAGAATACATATCGCACTCTTTTCCAAAGGAGAAGCATTAGTCCTACCTTCCTTGATGTTGTTTACAATTTTAACTAACTCATAAATATAGGATAATGCCACCGGAGTATTCATATCATCGCATAGGGCGGTAAAAATTTCTTCCCTAATTTTATTTATATCTTCTGCAAGACTTCCTGCTTCTGCCTTTGCCAAATCACCGAGCTTTATGTCTTCTAATTTTAGGCCGCTGCTATCTTTCATCGCTAACGAATTGGCATCCTTTATTGCTTGCATCAGACGCTTCAACCCCTTCTCCGAAGCCTGCAAGGCAGCATTGCTGAAATCCAATGTTCCACGATAATGAGCTTGGAGTATAAAGAAGCGCACCGTCATAGGTGTATAAGCTTGCTCCAAATTAGGATTATCTCCACTAAAAAGTTCTTCCAAGGTTATGAAGTTGCCCAAAGACTTGCCCATCTTTCTACCCTCTATGGTAATGAGATTGTTGTGCATCCAATAGCGCACACCCCCACTACCTCTCTCCGCAAAATTCTGAGCCATTTCGCACTCATGATGAGGGAACATAAGATCCATACCTCCGCCATGAATGTCAAACTCCTTACCCAAATACTTCTCTCCCATTGCCGAACACTCCATGTGCCAACCCGGGAAACCATCGCCCCAAGGCGAAGGCCAACGCATGATGTGTTGAGGACTGGCCTTTTTCCACAGAGCAAAATCTGCCGATGAGTGCTTGTCTTGCTGCCCGTCGAGCTCGCGGGTATTATGCAACAGGTCCTCAACATTTCTACCACTTAAAGCACCGTAATTAAACTTCTTTGAGTAGCTTTCTACATCAAAATATACAGAGCCATTGCTTATATAGGCATAGCCGTTGTCCAGTATCTTCTTAATAAACTCTATCTGCTCTATAATATGGCCGGACGCATTCGGCTCTATGCTCGGAGGCAGAACATTCAGCTTTGCCATAGCCTCTCGGAAGCGCACGGTATATAACTGTGCAACTTCCATAGGTTCAAGTTGTTCTAAACGGGCCTTCTTCGCTATCTTATCTTCCCCCTCATCGGCATCGTGCTCTAAATGCCCAACATCTGTTACATTTCGCACATAGCGTACTTTATACCCTATACTCCTGAGCAACCGCACCAATACATCAAAAGTTACACCCGGCCTTGCATGCCCAAGATGAGGATCACCATAAACTGTAGGGCCACAAACATAAAGGCCGACCCTTCCCGGCACTACAGTTTCCAATAGTTCTCTCCTTCTGGAAAGGGTATTGTAGAGATAAAGTTCTCGTGTTATTTCTGCACTCATAATAAACCTTTGGCAACTTTTTGCCAACAAGGGGCAAAGTTAATCATTTTCCGGCACAGACATTTTAGACGCCACAATTTCGCAAGAGAATCGTTCCTGCCCATCTTTAGTCACATACTTGAAATACCTCAACCGCCCTGCAAGTTCTACAAAAACACCTTTTTTAATTTTTGAAAATTCCAACATTCCCTTGCCAGACCATGCAGTAACATTATGCCAGGTAGTTTCTTCTCTCAACTGCCCGTCTTTACCCTTGAAGGTTTCGTGTGTTGCCACAGAAAAGCGTATTATGGTTGCATTTTCTGAGATTTCGGTTACCTTAGGGTCTGCTCCTACGCGCCCTTTCAGTTCCACTTTGTTCAAAGTTCTTTCCATTCTTTTATTGTTTGTTTGTATAGCTTTTCAACAAATAAAAGCTGGTGTTATGCATATATCCTTTTTATATCCAGATATAAACGCTTATACACATATCTTACATCATTGAGCAAAAAGCCACGCAATATTGGAATCCGTTAAGCGCAATACTTTTTTGTAATCGTCAAAAAACCAATCTTATTTAACATTGCCTATAACTTAAATAGAGTTTTATCTCTGTAACTTTGAAGCTGTTAGATAAGTTGGTGTATGAATCAAAGAAAGTGTCCTGTTTGCGGAGAAGATGTTATAGGAAGGGCCGACAAAATATTCTGTTCAGACCCATGCAGAACTTTCTATAACAACGCTTTGGAAAGAAGAAGGCGGCAAAGAAACGAGCTGCAGGTAAAAAAAATCAGAAGATGTTTGGCCGCACTTGAGCGTTCCGATGCTAAATTTTTGCTAAGAATTCTTGCTCTGATAAGCCAAGTATTCAAAATATTGAGTACCTTCGCTTATAGTAGAAAAAGAAGATTATGAAGTTCGTTAAAAAACACATATTGCACCCAATAGCAATTCTTACATTACTGTTCTCTTTAGTTTCCTGCGTGGAAAATTCTTCAAAATATAAGCTGCTACAAGCCCAGTTAGATTCTCTAAAAGGCAACTATGGGAGTCAGAAAAATCAATTAGATGAAGTGTTTGCAGCTCTCAATGAAGTAGAATCGGGACTAAAAAGCATTAGAGAAAAAGAAAACATAATTTCTATAGAAAGCTCTAAAGAAGGCGTGGAGGCATCTGGCAATCATCGAGAAAGACTACTATCTGATGTTTCTGCTCTTCAAAATGCAATAGAAAACTACAAACAGAAAATTGAGCAACTGAAAAAAGAAAGCAACATTAAATCTGTAGAATTCAAGAAAAGACTTAATGCCATTCAAAAAGAATTAGAAGAAAAATCTGCCACTATAGATAACCTACAAAAGCAGATTCAGGCAAAAGACATAATTATCACAGAAAAAGAACAAAAGATAGACAGCCTTGGACAGCATGTAGTCAGCTTACAAAAAGACATTACCACGCTTTCTGGAGAAAAAGAGCAGATGGAAGAAAAAATCGCAGATCAAGATAGGGCTCTATACTCTGCCTTCTACATCATCGGCAGCAAAAGCGAGCTGATAGAGGCCGGAGTATTATCTAAGGGTAAGCTATTTAAATCTGCAAAGGTTTCTTACGAAGCAGAAAAAACAGCTTTTATAAAAATCGATTATAGAGAAATATCCACCATCAATACAAACTCTCCAAAGGCTAAGGTTCTGTCAAATCATAAAAAAGACACTTATAGCATAGTTACGGTTGACGAAGAGGCTATCATCAATATATCAGATCCGAAAGGATTTTGGGAACAAACAAAGTATTTGGTAATCCAGACACAATAAACAATCCCGAAGTTTATGAAAAAGAATATTCTTCTCTGTCCCTCAACACTGAGGTACGGAGCGCCGCAGTTTGATAAAATAAAAGAGGAACACTACTTGCCCGCATTCAGGCAAGCTATAAAAGAGGCATACTCAGAATTTGAAACCATTATCAAGAATCCGGAAGAACCCACATTCAAAAATACAATAGAAGCTTTAGAGTTTGCAGGCAAAGCATTAGATAACGTCAGCAACATTTTCTTCAATCTCAACGAGTGCATGTCGTCCGACAAGATGCACAAAATTGCAGAAGAAATTTCTCCGCAGCTCACAAAGCTTTCGTTACATATACTGCTAAACAACAAGCTGTTTCAGAGAGTACAAAGCGTTTATAAAAAAAGGAATAAACTACATTTAGATAAAGAGCAAAGCAGGCTGTTGGAGCAAAAATACAGAGCTTTCAAAGAAAAGGGAGCTCTCTTGAGAGAACAGGAAAAGACTCAGTTGAGAAAAAACTCCCGGCAAGCTAATCTGCTTTCTTTAAAGTTTGGCAAAAATGTTCTGGATGCCACCAACGATTTTATCCTGCATATAACAGAAAAAGAAAAACTAAACGGTCTGCCTGATTATATTATTGAGGAAGCTGCCGTTGCCGCAAAAGAAAGAAAATTAAAGGGATGGGTATTTACACTGCAAGCCCCCAGTTATTCCGGCTTTATGAAATACTCCTCAGAGAGAGAACTGAGAAAGCAAATGTATATGGCCTACAGTTCCAGATGCTTGGGCGGCACATATGATAATACTGCTATTATCAAAAAGCTGCTGGAGTTACGCACAAATACATCTAAACTACTGGGTTTCAAAACTTACACGCAACGAGTTCTCAAATACAGGATGGCTAAAAACACAAAAACAGTAAATGCTTTTCTGAACAACCTTTTGCAAAAGACACTTCCGTATGGCAAAAGAGAGATAAAACGCATAGAGCTATTTGCCAATAAGAATATGCCCAAGAAAGATTTAGTTCAAAACAAATCTGATCACCAAACGCTGCAACCTTGGGACCTTGCTTATTGGAGCGAAAAACTCAGACAAAAAAGCTACAATCTCAACGACAATCTCATAAAACCTTTCTTCTGTTTAGAGAATGTGCTGCAAGCCATCTTCAAACTCGCCAATAAGCTATATGGAATAACTTTCGTGAAGGCAGAAGATATTCCTGTATATCATAAAGATGTGCAGGTTTATGAAGTACTCGATAAAGATGGTAGCCACCTCGCCTTATTCTACGGCGATTTTTATCCAAGAAAAAGCAAAAGCGGAGGAGCTTGGATGACAAGTTTCAGGAGCAGCGGGGGTATTCCGGAAGAAAGACCGCTTATTTCCATAGTCTGCAACTTTACCAAACCTACACCAACTAAACCATCGCTCCTAACATTTGGAGAAGTTACTACCCTGCTTCACGAGTTCGGACACGCCCTACACGGAATCCTTGGGTTTGGAAAATATCCGTCTCTTACAGGTACTTCTGTAACGAGAGACTTTGTAGAATTACCTTCTCAGATAATGGAAAACTGGGCCACTGAAGAAGGTTTTCTGAAAATGGCCGGCAAGCATTACAAAACTGGTAAAGTGATTAGTAAAGACCTTATTGCCAAAATAAAGAAAGCTAATAACTACAATAGCGGCTACGCCTTTGTACGGCAACTCGCATTTGGTATTACAGATATGGCACTACATACTTTGCCACTGGAAAAAGTAAAACAAATAAAAAACTCAAAAGATTTGGAAATGCTGGAGAACAGCATAAAGAAGAAATGTAACCTTTTGCCCATTGCTAAAGGCACCGCATTCTGCCCGAGTTTTACACATATATTCTCGGGAGGATACGCAGCCGGATACTACTCCTATAAATGGGCAGAAGTGCTTGAGGCCGACGCCTTTTCTCTGTTCAAGAAAACCGGTATCTTCAACAAAAATACAGCCGACAGTTTTAGACGCAATATATTGTCCAAAGGCAATCTGGAGGATGCAGACATACTCTTCCGCAACTTCCGCGGGCGAGAACCTAAACCTCAGGCCCTGCTAAAACGATACGGCTTTAAATAGCAACCGGCCTTTCTTCTCTGAGTATAGAAATCTCTATTTTCTGAGCTTCATCGATTGTTTCGTTTATAAAGGCGGCTATTTCGCTTCCGAACAAGATATTATAGCTATTCATTGCTTTATGTTTTTATTTGTTATACTTATTTTACACTGCAAAGATACCGCCCCGTTTTGACAACTCTTGTCAAGTGTATTTTTTTTACATTGCATAAAGATTCTCTCCCGGTAGTCCTCTAAGTTCATATATGTTGCAACTTTTCACTGCAACTTTTCTCGTCATGACAAACTCAAGCAAGCTTGCATCTTCTCCATAAAAGTGTTATATTGCAATATGTTGAGTTATTATAACAACCCTCTATTCCAACGACCAATAGATAAGTATGAAAGCAAGGCAATACAAGCCAACACTCACCAGATGGACAACACAAGACCCACTATCAGAAAATACTACCCAATATCACCATATGCCTATTGCGCAGGAAATCCGATAAATATGGTAGATGTGAAAATAATATGAAAAGATTTATGATACTGGTAATGACTTTGGTAGCATCTGCATCTTTCATTACCGCACAAACACAAAAGCAGACTACTATTAAAAAGGCTGAATCAAACGATGTACAAGCCGCTAACGCCAACTCCAAGAAGTTAGATTGGGCTCAATTCTATGTATTCAGAAAAGACAATGCAAGAATTGCCGAGCAGATGAAGAAAACTAAAGTTTCTAACAGAAACAATAGTGTAGAACGAACAGATAATGAAAGCAATAAAACGACAGAGACAAAATGCCCCGCTTGTGAGTGGAAAGCCCGCAAAATAAAAGCCGTGCTCATGGGCGACTCCATAACAGAGCTTTGGTGGCAGTTAGATACGCCTTTCTTCAAAAATAACAACTTTGTAGGCAGAGGAATATCCGGTCAGACAACCAGCGAAATGCTGGTAAGGTTTCGCAGAGATGTCTTGGATCTAAAACCGCAGTATGTATTTATAATGGCCGGCACAAATGATATTGCACAAAACAATGGAATAATTTTTCTCGAAAATATTCTCGGCAATTTAGAATCAATGGTAGAATTAGCTAAGATTCACCGCATAAAACCTATTCTTTGTTCGGTTCTACCTGCAGCTTCCTTTATTTGGAGAAAAGATCTTTCTCCTGCTCAAGACATAATAAGGCTAAATGATATGATTCGCGAATATGCAAGCAAACAAGGTATCCCGTACATAGACTATCACTCTATTCTGACAGATAAAAATGGAGGGCTTCCTAAAGAATATGCTAAAGATGGTGTGCATCCGAATATCGCTGCATATAAAATTATGGAAGAATTTTTGCTTGAACAATTTAAGAAAATAGACAAGTAAACGAGAGTAGCTGTTAAAAATAAGAAAGTTTAACCCACGGCATCGGCTGAATTGAACACAGACTCTAAAATACCATAGAACATTAAACGATTATTAGCTTGCGAACATCAGAAAAAACATTCACACAAGTAGTTCTAAACATAATATAATATGAAACGACTATTGGCAACATCAAGAACTTTCTGTACAGCACCAAGCCCTAAAACATCACAGAAGAATATGAAGCGATTATTGGGGCTCATAGCTATCGCTTTTGTATTATTGTCAATACCTTCAATATCTGCCGCACAAACCATTAGAGATAGGAACGGTTCGCAGATAGGGAGTATTCAAAACGATGGCACAATCAGGGATAAAGGTGGTGCGCAAACAGGAAAGATTAACTCTGATGGCGTTGTTCGCAATAAGTATGGCTCACAGATAGGGAAGATAGACAACGATGGCACAATCAGAGATAAGAATGGCTCGCAAATAGGAAAAATATCCTCAGAGGGTGTTGTTCGCGATAAATATGGTTCGCAGATAGGTAAAATAGACAACGATGGCACAATCAGAGATAAGAATGGCTCGCAGATAGGTAACGCCAAAGACGTAGCTGTTACTTGGGCAGGGCTCTATTTCTTCTTCAATTTAGAGGCAAAATAGCGTGTGCGGTGGGCATTTGGTGCTGCAAAGCTCTATTGCTTCTTTGCCTTCAGTAAAATAGGAGCAATATCATACAAGGGGAAAAAGCAAAAAGGGTGACGAATCACCCTTTTTGTAGCGCGGGGCGGGCTTGAACCGCCGACCTCATGATTATGAATCATGCGCTCTAACCAGCTGAGCTACCGCGCCATCTTTGTTGAGATACCTGGATTCGAACCAAGACTAAGAGGACCAGAATCTCTTGTGCTACCATTACACCATATCTCAATAAATACCCCTGTTTCTTTGCAATGGGAGGGCAAAAGTAAGTAAAATTCCGTTATTCACAAATTTTTTCAGTCAGCACAACAGCATAAACTGCAACTCCCTCTTCCCTACCTACAAATCCGGCCCCCTCCGTAGTAGTGGCTTTGATGGAGATGTCTTCTATATCGCAAGAATAACGAATATCTACCTTTGAGAGGGTTTGGGCAAGGCTTTTTCTCATTTCTTCAATATAAGGAGCCATCTTAGGCCTCTGCAAAAGTATGGTGATATCTGCATTTACAAGTTTATAGCCTTTTTCCAACACCAACTTATAAGACCTTTCAAGCAAAATTTTGCTGTCTATCCCCTTAAACTCAGGGGCTGTATCTGGGAAATGATGTCCTATATCGCCGAGAGAAAGAGCCCCTAAAAGTGCATCGCACAAAGCATGAATAACAACATCACCATCGGAATGAGCAACGCAACCTTTAGTGTGGGATAATTCTATTCCTCCCAACACAAGCCGTAAGCCGGGAGCTAATAGGTGAACATCATAGCCGTTTCCTATTCGCAATTTACTTTTCATACCATGCAAAATTAAGATATTTACGCTTAAATTCCTTATATTTGACAGATAGATAAAGAAAGTTATTGATTATGGGTATAAAGTTTTTTCATTTGCCATCGCACAGAGTATTTGACTATCCGGCCAGACACTACGATAAAGAGCTGGAGAAGTTCGACAAGATAAACGAAGAGGCTAAGGCTACACAGGAGGGGGCAGAATATGTTCCAGGCTCCATTGTGGCCAAGGGTTTCAGAAAATCGAACAGAACCCTCAAACGCCAGGAAGCTGGGTACGGGAAAGGCAAGAGATTGATTGTTTATGCCATCATAGCCCTCATTCTTATAGCCTTACTTTATCTAACAAAGGCCTTATCCCTATTGTTCCAAGCCTATCAGGTAAAATAATAACTCCGCAAACAATGTTAAAGGTTCTGCCCGAACATATCTATAATTTAATTGCTGCCGGAGAGGTGATTCAAAGACCCTCTTCCGTTGTTAAGGAGTTATTGGAAAATTCGGTTGATGCCAAAGCCACATCAATAATGCTCGTGGTTGGAGATTATGGCAAGACACTGATACAGGTTATAGACGATGGTTGCGGAATGAATCGTAAAGAGGCAGAACTCTGTTTTCAGTCTCATGCCACATCAAAGATAGATAGTGTTGACGATCTGCAAAACCTTACAACTTTCGGCTTCAGGGGAGAGGCCTTAGCCTCAATTGCAGCTTGCGCAGATGTTACCATGAAAACCCGAAAGAGTGGCGAACAAACAGGCACTCAGGTTCATATTTCGGGAGGGAAAATAGTTGAGATTTCGGAAATAGCCTGTCCGCAGGGATGCAATACCGCAGTTCGCAATCTGTTTTTCAACATACCAGCCAGAAGAAAATTCCTTAAATCAGACAACAGCGAATACAGGATGATTGTGGCTGAATTTATCAGAGTAGCCCTCACCCGTTTAGATATAGAATTTAAGCTGATATCTAACTCCAAAGAAGCTATAACACTCCCTAAAAACAGAAACCTGAAGCAAAGAGTTACAGATCTTTTTGGCTCTGCGATAAGTAAACAACTCATTGATATAGGTGTAGATACAACTGTTGTAAAGCTTTCTGGAATAATAGGAACTCCACAGAGCGCAAAAAAAACACAGCAAAACACATATTTCTTTGTAAATGGCAGATTTTTCCGCTCTCCAATGTTGCATAAAGCTGTAATGAAAGGATATTCCAATCTAATTGCAGAAGGTAACAGCCCCCACTATTTCATATTTTTGGAAGTACCGCCTCAAGAATTAGATGTGAATATCAGTCCCTCTAAAACAGAAATCAAACTCGAAAATGAACAGATTATCTTCCAGATAATTGAAGCTGCTGTTAAAGAGGCGATAGGCAAGAATGCTTTTGTTCCTTCTATAGACTTTGAAACAGATGGCGTTCCTATAGAAATTACATCGGGAGACGGCTTTACCCTAACGCAAGAAGAAAAACAAAGAATGCGCACAGAGGGCCTAAGACCTCCTAAGATAAACTATAACCCATTATTCAATCCGTTTGAAGAGCAGAGAGCGCAAGAAGACCAAAATATGCAGGGCGAGTACAAGACCGTACCAAGTTCTATGAACAATCTGCTAATGGAAGAAGCTCCCCAAAAAGCAGCTATTCAGATAGATAAAAACATTGTAAGTATTACCGACAACAAGGGAGGAATTTTGGTTGTAAATATAGCTCGGGCAAGGCAAAGAATTTTCTACGAAAAGTATCTGAAAGCCCTTGCAAACAAAGAGACACGCATTCAGGAAGAGCTCTTCCCAAAAACCGTGAGCCTAAATCATGCCTCGTTCACAACCCTTATGAACAACATAGACAAGGTACGCAGCTTAGGATTCGAAATTCGCCAATTCGGCAAAGACTGCATTGTTGTAAGTGGAACTCCGGCAGATTTTAAGGGAGAGCTTTTCTCTGTAGAAGAATGCATAGAAGATATTGCGCAATACATAGAAGAAGGCAACGAGGCTGAACTTTTTTCCAAGGCTGCTTTAAATGTTGTGCGCCACTCAAACTTTTCTTATACAGCAGAAATCTCTGAAAAAGAAGCCATAACGGTTACAGAGCAACTGTTCCTATGCAAAGAGCCTGCAACTTCTCCTACGGGAGGATATACTTTTTTTAGATTAACGGCAGACGAAATAAAGCACAAATTATCATGAGAAATTTACCTCCGGCTATAAAGCATATAATTCTCATAAACATAATAATGTTTGTGGCAACTCTCCTCATTGGAGATAAAATGTACGAAATGTTTGCCCTCTTTCCTTTAGGCACATATTTCTTTAAGCCATATCAATTTATTACTCACATGTTTATGCATGGCGGCTTCTGGCATATATTCTTTAATATGTACTCTCTGTTCTTCTTTGGCATAGCACTTGAAAGAGTATGGGGAAGTAAGAAATTCCTGCTTTACTACTTTGTAACAGGTTTAGGAGCAGCTGCTTGCCATCTTGCCGTAATGTATCTGCAGGGAGTAGATTTGAATATACCTACGGTTGGGGCTTCCGGAGCTGTTTA
>ONYJ01000034.1 GCA_900322025.1 uncultured Bacteroidales bacterium
AGTGCTGTTTTGAAAAAACTTTCACTGAGGCTATTTGTGGAGTGAAAGCGTGGCAAACCACAGGGGCTCCTAAAATATCCCGTATTTTTACATTATAAGAAATGTCTCCATTCAGGCGACTAAGAGAATCGAACACATGTGTATCCTTTGTCAAATACTGATTGTGGTGCTTTTTTATACTTGCTATAATTTGAGTGCTTCTGCCATCATGCTGAACCACTTTTAGGTGGTTGTATTCTCGATAGCCTCCTACAAAAGACTTCATATAAACAGATAAAGGTACATTACAACTGCCACTTACAAAAAAGATAAAAGTAGTCAGTATCAGTATATTAAAAATCCGTTTCATGCTACTACCTATTAGGGTTATCGTAAGTAATTATTCTATATCTCATGCGATAATAGCAAATTTAAGAACTTTTATACTCCCTCAACAAAATCTGCAAATTTTTTACTTCAGAAAAAACTTTTCGGCTCAACAAAAATCTTTATTTCAGACTGTTTTTCCGATTGTGCGCAATTCCATGTAAGCCTGTTTTTGCTTTATGGCTCCATTTTGTTATTTTTACGCAACAAAATACATTTGGATACGTCTATATGTTAGACGTCTTTGATGTTCAAGAATAACATAAAAACATAAAATAGATTTAATATGAAAAAATTTAAATTTTTTGCCATTGCCTTGATGCTGATACTACCAGTTTCGGCTTCTGCAGATGAGGGAATGTGGCTACTCCCACTTCTTGAAAAAATGAATATCAAAGTTATGCAGCAAAACGGCTGCAAACTTTCTGCAAAACAGATTTACGACATCAATAACTCCTCTCTAAAAGATGCGATTATGATCTTTGGTGGCGGATGTACTGCCGAGGTTGTTTCCGGCCAGGGTTTGATTTTTACCAATCACCATTGCGGATATTCCAGCATACAGCAACTATCCAGTACAGAGCACGATTACCTTACAGACGGATTCTGGGCTATGAATCTTTCAGAAGAACTTCCGGCGCCAGGCCTGAGCGTTACTTTCATAGACCGCTTTATAGATGTTACCAACCAGATGTTGGAAGCAGAAGCCCAAGCCTCTGCTATGGAAGGAAGACAGCAAGATAACTTTATGCGCAATTTTCGCGATTCGTTAGTAAAGGCAGCTATCGGAGACAACAAACATCTTAATGCAAGAGTTGTTTCTTTCTACCAAGGAAATGCTTACTATATAGTTGTTTCCAAAACATTTAACGATATTCGTTTTGTAGGGGCACCGCCTTCTTCCATTGGAAAGTTCGGAGGAGAAACAGATAACTGGGAATGGCCGAGACATACCGGCGACTTTTCTGTTTTTAGAATATATGCCGACAAAGACAACAATCCTGCAAGCTATTCTCCAGACAATGTTCCATACAGCCCAAAGAAGTTCCTCAGCATTTCTATGAAGGGTTATAAGCCCGGAGACTTTGCTATGGTTATAGGATTTCCGGGAAGTACAGACAGATATCTGACAAGCCAGGAAGTTATAGATCGTAGAGACGCTCAAAACACTCCGCGAATAATAGCCAGAACCGCTAAGGAAAATGTGTGGAGAGCTGCCATGAGAGCAGATCAGAAAACCAATATTCAATATGCCAGCAAGTTTGCAAGTTCTTCCAACTACCGTAAAAACAGTATTGGTATGAACGAAACTTTTGCAAAGTTAGGAACTGCCGACAGAAGAGCCGAAGAAGAAAAGATATTCAATGAATGGGCTGCTCAAAACCCTACAAGACAAGCCGAATATGGCAATTGTGTTGAGTCTATTAACTCTATAGTGGCCGCAAGAGGCAAGACTTACACAGCTCTTGTTTATCTTATGGAAACCCTCAACAATGTAGAAATTCTTACTCCTGCATCAAGAGCAAACAGAGTTCAAAAGCCAGAAGATATTCAAGAGATTTTTGTAAAGAGCACAGAAAAATTCTATAAGGATTATTCTCCGGAACTCGATCGCCAAACCAGTAAGGTGTTGTTAAAAACATTCCTGCAGTATGTTACAAATCCTGCCTATATTCCACAGTGTTTCAAAACAATAGAGGAGCAGTTCGGTGGAAGTATAGATAAATATGTAGATAATATTTTTGATAACTCTGTATTTACTTCACAAGACAAGGCTGTAAAAGCCCTCATGGACGAAAACTTTAATCTCAGAGAAGATCCGGCTTTTAAATATTTAATGGAATTCTCTACCTCTTATCGTCCTATGATGGAAGAGGTAAATAAAAATTCAGAAGAATTTGGGAAGGCTAAAAAAGCATATATGAAGGGCCTCATGGAAATGAATGGTAATAACCCTATTTATCCAGACGCAAACTTCACAATGAGGCTCACCTACGGAAAGGTTGGTGGCTACAGCCCTAAAGATGGTGTTACTTACAACTACTACACAACTCTTGAGGGTATTATGCAGAAAGAAAATCCTGAAGACCCTGAGTTTATAGTTCCTGCAAAACTCAAAGAACTATACCAAAATAAAGATTATGGAAGGTATGCTTTGCCTAATGGCGAAATGCCTGTTTGCTTCCTCACAAACAACGATATTACCGGAGGAAATTCGGGCAGTGATGTGCTTAATGCCAAGGGAGAGCTTATCGGACTTGCCTTCGACGGCAACTGGGAAGCTATGAGTGGAGATATTATCTTTGAGCCTAATCTACAAAGATGTATAAATGTAGATATCCGTTATGTGCTGTTTATTATAGACAAGTTTGGCGGTGCCGGATATCTGCTGAAAGAAATGGATATAAAATACTAATATTATGATTCAACTTTCTGAGATAGAAGAAGTTCTAAACTTGGTTTTTCATCCAGAATACGAACGCAGTATTATAGAATTAAATTTAGTTAAGAACCTCGAATATATATCAGATAGCAGCGACGACAATGCCGGAACTATAAAGTTCCGGCTTGTTTTCCTTCGCAACGACCCTATGTCTAACTCCATAAAGGAGGCTTGCGAGAAAGCCCTAAAAAAAGCCTTCCCCAAGGCCAAAGCCAGCATACTTGTTCTGATAGATTCACAAAAGGCTACAGAGCGGAAAAAAGGAGCAGAGGCCAAGAAAAACAAGCCTAAGAAAAAAGAGTTGCAAGGTGTGGCCAACATTATAGCCATAGCTTCAGGAAAAGGAGGTGTTGGTAAGTCTTCCGTAGCTGTAAATCTTGCTATTGCCTTGAGTCAAAAAGGGTATAAGGTGGGGCTTTTAGATGCTGATGTATATGGTCCGTCTATTCCTAAAATGACAGATACAGAAGGAGAGCTCCCTCCTGCCACCAAACAAGAGCAAGATGGAGTAGAAACAGACCTTATAATGCCTATAGAAAAGTATGGGGTAAAATGGATGAGTATAGGCTACTTTGTGCAACCCGACCAAGCCCTTATCTGGAGAGGCCCTATGGCATGTAGCGCACTTAAACAATTATCCTATGGAGTGTTATGGGGAGAATTAGACTACCTGTTAATAGATCTTCCTCCGGGAACCGGAGATATTCATATCACAATGGTTCAAGAGATTCCTCTCACCGGCGCAATAATAGTAACCACTCCACAGCAAATAGCACTTGCAGATGTAGAAAAGGGTATTAACATGTTCAAGAACAAAGATGTAAATACTCCAATTCTTGGCATTGTTGAAAACATGAGTTGGTTTACTCCACAGGAACTTCCAAACAACAAATACTACATTTTTGGGAAAGAAGGCGGAAGAAAGATGGCAGACAAATACAACCTGCCTTTATTAGGACAAGTTCCTATTGTTATGAGTATTATGGAGGGAGGAGATTCCGGTAGGCCTGCCGCTCTCAATAACGAAATAGTTAAAGAAAGCTTCCTGAAAATTGCAGAAGCTCTCATATAAGATTTTCGTTTTCACGCAGCTCTTCATGCAAGTTTTTTATACCTCTAAAATAGAGTGGGTTCTGCAAGCAAGCGAAAGCTTAAACGGTGGTAGGGAGAGGGGCCGTACTTTGCAATTGCGCTGCGATGATCTTTTGTTGGATAGGCCTTGTTTTTCTTCCAACCATATTGAGGATATTCTTCAGAAAGCTTTTCCATTATATGGTCTCTCTCGGTTTTTGCCAAGATGGAGGCTGCTGCTATAGACATGTATTTTCCATCGCCTTTTACTATGGTTTGGTGCGGAATTTTATTGCCGGTAAGCACAGAACTGTAGGAGTGAAATCTGTTGCCGTCTGAGATAATATTGTCAATAAAAACACCTTTTTCTGAAGTTAATTCGTTATCTGAAAAAAGATGCAACTTTGCAAGCTTTTTTTCTACCTCAGCAATAGCTTTATGCATAGCCAAAATAGAAGCATTGAGAATGTTTATGCGGTCTATTTCTTCTGCCTCCACCCTTGCAATACCCCAAGCAAGAGCATGTTCCATTATCAGAGGCCGTAACTCTTCTCTTTGTTTTTCTGTAAGTTTCTTGGAATCCGTTAGATGCGGATTTTCAAAAAGAGGGTTTCCCTCAACCTTTCCTATCTCTTTTCCTTCCCGATAAAAAGGAAGTACAACGGCAGCAGCAACAATAGGACCGGCCAAAGGCCCTCTGCCGGCCTCATCGGTGCCAACTTCAAAGACTCCCTTTATAAGAAACGGAGAGAGCCTCTGAACTATTGTTTCCAATTTTATGCTCATAAAATCTGTGCGGTTGACACAGCCGTTCCAAATACTTTTTCAAAAACAGCCTATTGTTCTTCCTTCTTGAAGGTGCTCTTTAAGAAGAGTTCGTCCATTTGGCTGTTGTCTATTACAGATGGAGCATCTGCCATAATATCTCTGCCTGTATTATTCTTTGGAAAAGCTATATAGTCTCTGATTGTTTCTTGTCCGCCAAACAACGCACAAAGCCTATCAAAGCCAAAGGCGATTCCTCCGTGTGGAGGTGCTCCATATTTAAACGCATTCATCAGAAAGCCAAAACGGTATTGTGCCTGTTCTTGTGTAAAGCCAAGTATTTCAAACATTCTCTCCTGAACCTTTCTATCGTAAATTCTTATAGAACCTCCTCCTATTTCATTGCCGTTAAGAACAATATCATAGGCATTAGCCTTTACGGCTGCAAGTTGGTTTTTATCTTTCGAGTAGAATTTCTCCATATCTTCCGGTTTGGGAGAAGTAAACGGATGGTGCATAGCATAGAACCGTGCAGTTTCTTCGTCCCATTCAAGCAATGGAAAATCTGTTATCCATAATGGCTTGAACTCCTCTGGATTTCTTAAACCGAGCCTGTTTCCCATTTCTAAGCGTAATGTACCAAGCGCTGTTTGAGTTTTACGCTTAGCTCCACAGAGGATAAGGATAAGATCGCCTTTTTCGGCATGACATTTTTCTGCAATTTTACTGAGCTGCTCCGGTGTATAGAATTTATCTACAGAAGACTTTATTTCTTCTCCATATTTAATAAAAATCAAGCCTTTAGCCCCTATCTGCGGCCGCTTTACCCATTCTGTAAGTTCGTCGGTTTGCTTACGAGAATAAGCTGCACAGCCTGTAACGGAAATAGCACCAACATACTCTGCTGTATCGAATACAGAAAAGCCTTTCCCCTGCACGCAAGAGGTTATATCATGTATCTGCATTCCAAATCTCAGATCTGGCTTATCGCTTCCATAATATTCCATGGCCTCGTCGTAAGTCATTCTTTCAAAAGGTTCTGCAAAATCTTTCTTTAATACGCTTTTGAACAAATGTTTTACCAACCCTTCAAACATCTGCAAAACATCTTCTCTTTCAACAAAAGACATCTCACAGTCTATCTGCGTAAATTCCGGCTGGCGATCTGCCCTTAAATCCTCATCTCTAAAACACCTAACTATCTGAAAATAGCGGTCGTAACCAGCAACCATCAACAACTGTTTGAATGTTTGAGGGCTCTGTGGGAGGGCATAAAATTCGCCCGGATTCATTCTGGAAGGAACAACAAAATCTCTTGCCCCCTCAGGAGTAGATTTTATGAGGAATGGGGTTTCTATTTCCATAAAATCTTGGCTATCTAAGTATTTTCTGGTTTCTATCGCCATTCTATGACGCAAAGCCAAAGCCTTTTGGAGCGGATTTCTTCTCAAATCTATGTAGCGATATTTCCCGCGAATGTCTTCTCCTCCGTCTGTCTGGTCTTCTATTGTAAAAGGTGGTGTTTCAGCAGCATTAAGTATGGTTATTTTTTCGATCTTTATTTCTATGTCGCCAGTAGGCATTTTGGGATTTTTGCTTTGCCTTTCACACACAACGCCCTCTGTCTGAATAACAAACTCTCTTCCCAAGCCTCTAATAACTTCCAAAACTTTGGCATCTGCGTTATCTTCTGCCACTAGTTGGGTTATCCCGTAGCGGTCTCTTAAATCCACAAAGTTTAGGCTACCCATCTTTCTTATTCTCTGTACCCAGCCGGCAAGAGTTACTTTTTTCCCAACATCGCCTATGCGAAGTTCTCCACATGTATTTGTTCTATACATACTCATATTGTATATTTATTGCTCTTTTTATACAACTTTTTCAAGGCTATTTTTGCAAAAAGAAGCCAAAAGTTTAACGGCTTCAAAGTTACTTAAAAACAAATAATCCACAGCTATTTTTATAATTTGTTTTCCTTTTTCGCCATAAAGTATCAGAAGCGTCTAATCTCAACCTCCCTACATTTTCAAAGTCTATGAGCATTAGGTATTCTTTGCTTTGTTATGCTGTTATTTTGTTTCTCGAAAATTATAGACATCTGCTTTGACTTTGCAAATAACATCTGTTTTGATATTTTTGCATAGCCATGGGAAGATACATCTCTCACAGAAAAAATATATGCGCCCCTAAGTACGAGGGAGTTAGAGCCAAAAAGGCTCTTGGCCAACATTTTCTGCACAACGAAGACATTGCCATAGAAATTGTTGATTCTCTGCTTATTCCTTCCACAGGATTAGACAATGCTCCAACTATTGAAGGCGGTGTAAATGTTTTGGAAGTAGGTCCGGGGACTGGGGTCTTAACCCAATATCTTCTCATGGATAAGCGCATAAATTTACAGCTATGCGAAATAGATACAGAGTCTATAGATAAGCTGAGAGCTCGCTTTCCTCAGTTTCTATACACCTTACAGCCAAGAGATTTCTTGCAAACATCTTTACAAGAAGTCTTTCCTGCCGTAAAGGAAAATAGCATTATATCCGGAACCAACGGCAACGAAGTTTATATCATCGGTAATTTTCCATATAATATTTCATCGCAGATTTTTTTCAAGGTATTAGAGGAAACAGAACGCATTACACAGGTTGTATGTATGCTACAAAAGGAAGTGGCCCAAAGACTTGCCAGCAAGCCCGGAAGCAGAGATTATGGCATACTTTCCGTTTTGCTGCAAACTTGGTACGACATAGAATATCTTTTTACTGTTGATGAAAGGCAATTTGTGCCTCCTCCTAAGGTTAAGAGCGGAGTTATCAGGCTCTGGAGAAACACACGCCTATCTTTGGGATGTAACGAACAGCTTTATAGGAGCATAATTAAAACAACTTTCGGACAGAGAAGAAAAACCCTGCGCAATTCTATTCGCCAGATTATTTCCCCAGAAATTATGACGGCAGACAAGAAGGCTGCACAGTTATTGGACATGAGGCCGGAGCAGCTTGATGTAGAAGATTTTATACATCTTACTTTAACGGCAGAAAAATATAAACAGCATGAAAGGAAAGATGAGCTTGATTAAGAAAGCAAGAACCATATTTATACAGCTGAAGGAAGGTGTAGCCTTTACATTGAACGAACTGAAAAACAATAAGTTCAGAACATTTTTGTCTTTGCTTGGCGTTAGTATCGGCATTTTTACGATAGTTTCCATCTTTACGGCTGTAGATGCCCTAAAGTCTAATGCTAAGAAAGGATTTGAATCTTTGTCCAGCAACATGATGCAAATTTCTCAGTGGCCTATGGGTCCGGAGGATGAAGATGGAAATGTAGTTTTGGATATGCGGGGCGGAATGATGGAATACCGGTGGTGGGATTACATGAAGCGGCCTCCTATTACAATTAACGACTACAAATATTTGAAGGCCAACTCTAAACTTTCAGAAGAAGTGGTATTCTCCTATAGCGGCATAGGTACTATTAAATATGGCAGACATACTGCCTCGGGTGTTGATGTTTTGTGTAGTACAGATGGGCTTTCCCTTCTTCTCAAGATAGACATTGTGCGCGGGAGAATGATAACAAAATCTGAATTTGAAAACGGAACCTCTGTTGTTATATTAGGAAACGATTTGGCAGAATCTCTGTTTGCTGGAGAAGACCCTATAGGAAAATCTGTAAAAATCAATGGGTTCTCCTTTATGGTTGTTGGCGTTACAGAAAAACAAGGAGAGAGTATAGTAACCGTTGTAGAAACAGACAACATTGCCATAATTACTTATATCGCAGGAAAGGGCATCTTTTATCTCAGAGAACCAGAAGGACAGCTCCATGCTATACCAAAAGCAGACATCGACCAGGAAACCTTTAAAAGAGAGCTAACCCAACTTATGAGACAATACAGACGCATTCGTCCAGAACAAAAGAATAACTTTTCTATCAATGAATATTCTGTTCTGGAAGATATTTTAGAAGGTTTGTTGGGAGTTATTAGAACAGTAGGTTGGGTAATAGCAGCCTTTTCGCTTTTGATAGGAGGTTTTGGAATAGCTAACATAATGTTTGTTTCTGTTAGAGAAAGAACTAAAATCATTGGTATTCAAAAGGCCCTTGGAGCAAAGAAATACTTCATTATGACACAGTTCCTTGTAGAAGCCTTGGTTTTGGCTATTGCCGGAGCTTTAGTAGGAATTTTGCTGATTGCTTTAATTCTTTGGATAGTCCCGATACCAGCAGAATATGATGTTCATCTAACTCTGGAAAACATTATCGCCGGTGTTGCAATAGCTTCTGCTATAGGCCTTCTGAGCGGACTTCTTCCGGCATGGAAGGCAGCCGGCTTAAATCCTGTTGATGCCATAAACACAAAATAACAGTTGTTGCTTACAAACCTAATTCACTTTTAAGACTACGCAGCAAATCAAATGCTTGTAGTGGGGTTATGTTATTAAGGTCTGATTCTTCTAATTTTGTTTTGATAGCAGATAGAGTTGGGTCGTCTAATTGAAAGAAAGACAGCTGCATAGAGTCTGTTGAGTTTTCGGCTGCTATAGAACCTTTTGTTTTATCTCCCTCTTGCTTTTCTAAAGAAGAAAGCATTCGTTCTGCAGAAGACAAAAGTTCTTCCGGCATACCGGCTAAACGAGCCACATGAATTCCAAAACTATGTGCAACACCTCCCGGTTTGAGCTTTCTTAGAAAAATGATTTCCTTACCAGCCTCCTTTACCTCTATATGAAAGTTCTTTACTCTTGAATAGAGGTTTTCCAACTCGTTAAGCTCGTGATAATGAGTAGCAAAAATGGTTTTTGGATTTCTCGTTTTATTCTCATGTAGATACTCCACTATTGCCCACGCAATACTCATTCCATCGAAAGTAGATGTACCTCGGCCTATTTCGTCGAGCAAAACCAAACTTCGGTCTGTAATGTTATGAAGAATGGTTGATGTTTCTAACATTTCTACCATAAAAGTAGATTCTCCCTGAGAAATATTATCTGAAGCACCAACCCTTGTAAAAATCTTATCTACAATTCCTATTTCCGCCCTTTTTGCCGGAACAAAACTGCCGCATTGAGCCAAAAGAACAATAAGAGCTGTTTGCCTCAGCAAAGCCGACTTACCACTCATATTAGGGCCGGTAAGTATTATTATTTGCTGAGTTTCATTATTTAGAACAAGATTATTTGCCACATATTCCTGCCCCGGAGCCATACGGGTTTCGAGTACGGGATGTCGGCCTTGCTCTATGCTTATGGTTGTAGATTCATCTATGGTTGGACGGCAATAGTTTTTGTCTGAAGCTAATTTTGCAAATCCGCAAAAACAATCTATTTCCGATATAAATTTACAACAGCCCTGAATTATCTTGATACTCTTCTGTATCTCGGCAACTAAACTTAGAAAGATGCGTTGTTCTATTGCAATCATCTTTTCTTCGGCGCCAAGAATTTTTTCTTCGTATTCTTTTAGCTCTGGGGTTATATATCGTTCTGCATTTACCAATGTTTGCTTACGAATCCACTCTTGAGGCACAGACGATTTATAGGTATTTCTCACCTCTAAATAATACCCAAAAACATTGTTGTAGCTCACCTTCAAAGAAGGTATTCCGGTTCGCTCGCTTTCTCTTTGCTGCATCTGTAAAAGATAGTTGCGGCTGTCTCGCGATATTTTTCTCAGCTGATCGAGCTCCGCATCTACTCCGTCTGCTACAATATCGCCTTTGCCAAAAACCGCAGCAGCCTCTTCTTTTAATGTTTTGGAGATAAGCTTGTCTAATGCTATATATTCTTTCAGATTGCTATAAAATTCCGCAGAAGACGGTATCTTTTGTATAATACTTTCTCTGCCCTCTACAGATTCTAAGATAGCGGCAACAGGCTTCATCTGAGAGAGTGACCTATGAAGCATTACCGTTTCCCTCGGAGATATTTTGCCGGCAGATGCTCTCGATAGGATTCTCTCCATATCTCCTACTTCCTCAAGAGTTTGCCTGATAGACAAAGCTACTTCTGAATGTTTTAGAAAGAATTCTACTGCATCATATCTTTTTTGTATTTGGGACATATCTACCAGCGGCATCGCTATCCACGAGCGCAACATTCTGGCACCCATAGGAGATATTGTTTTATCTACAACATCTATCAAAGACACTCCATCTGAAGAAAATGAGTTGAATATCTCCAGATTCTTAACCGTAAACCTGTCGAGCCAAACAAAATTACCCTTATCTATTCTGGATATGGAATTTATATGAAATGTGCCGCTATGCCCCTTGATTGCTACAGCATCAAAACTTGTAAGGTCTGCTATACGATTTTGTTCGAGATAAAACAGAATGGCTCCGGCTGCAATTTTGGCCAAATTCATTGTCGTTATTCCAAACCCCTTTAGAGCCTTTGTCCCAAACTGCTTGTCTAACTTGTCTAAACAGGCATCTTCCACAAAGGCCCATTCATCCATTGAGGTTATGTACCAACCATCTCCAAACTGTTTGCGAAAGCCCCCCTCATAACCCTTGCACAGGAGTATCTCCTTTGGAGAAAAATCGTTCAGCAAAACATCTATAAAGTCTAGCTTGTCTTGTCCTACTTTAAAAGTTCCGGTAGATACATCTAAAAATGCTGCTCCACAATTTTGCCCATCAAAAGCAAAAGCTGCCAAATAGTTATTGGCTCCTCTATCCAAAATATCGTCGTTGTAAGCCACCCCCGGGGTAACAAGTTCGGTAACCCCACGCTTTACTATGGTCTTTGCCATTTTTGGATCTTCCAACTGATCACACACCGCAACTTTATAACCCGCCCTCACAAGTTTAGGAAGATAGTTCTGTAAAGAATGATGGGGGAAGCCGCAAAGCTCCATAGAATTTGGATCTATACTACTGCGTTTAGTAAGCACTATGCCAAGTACTTTACTCACCACTAAGGCATCATCGCCATACGCTTCATAAAAATCTCCAACCCTCATAAGCAGCACGGCTTGCGGATACTGTGCCTTAAACTGCACATACTGCCTCATAAGCGGGGTGTTCATGTTTCTCTCTGCCATAGTGCAAAAATATTTATTTTTCTTAATTTTCACTATCTTTCGCCTTGCTATAATCATCGGACATAAACCCATGTATGTAATATGAAAAAATCTGTCTTAAAATCTTTAGTTTTTGCCTCTTTTGGTTTTGCAATCGTCGTTTCCTGCCTTTTGTTTTCTACAATAGCCTCTGCCCAGAATAATCCTCAACAAGACTATTCAGAAGGCATAGAAAAGAGCATTAGTAAAATTATGAAAGATCTCAATGTTGTTGGCTTGGGCGTAGCTGTTGTTAAAGAAGGGGATATTATTTACAAAAACAGCTGGGGTTATAAGAATCTTGAATCAAAAACGCCTTTGGAAGAAGACGATTTGTTTAGAATAGCCTCTATTTCTAAGTCTTTTACTGCCACCTCCATTATGCAGTTGGCAGAAAGAGGCTTGTTGGATTTGGATGCAGATGTTTCTGATTTAGTTGGGTTTAAGGTCAGGAATCCAATGTTTCCTGATGTTAAGATAACTCCTTATATGCTACTTTCGCACACTTCTTCGCTGAGCGACAAGCAGGGTTATTTTAAGATGGATGTACTTGATCCTTCTAAAAATCCGGATTGGGAAAAAGCTTATCATAACTTCCGCCCCGGAAGCAAGTATGTTTATTGTAATCTGAATTATAATACCCTCGGAACCATAATAGAAAGAATCAGCCACATCAGGTTTGATCAATATGTTGTTGGCAATGTTCTAAAACCGCTTGGTTTAGATTATGCCGGATATTGGGTAGAAAGTTTAGATCAAAGCAAGTTTGTTACTTTGTATCAAAAAGATAAAAACGGAAAGTGGGAAGCCCAACCAGAAGCCTATGCTCCACGAACAGAAGAGATTGCAAATTACAAGTTTGGATACTCTGCCCCTATCTTTTCTCCCACCGGAGGGCTGAAGCTCAATCCTGTTGGTTTAGCTAAGACTATGATGATGCACATGGGTTTAGGTACTTCTCCAAAAGGTGTAAAAGTTATGTCTTCAGAAAGTGCCCTGCTTATGCAGAGTTGTTTTACAGAAACCGGTGAAGAGGAGGGATTTACCGGTGGTCTGCCCGTATATTACGGCTTTGCTCTTTGGAATAACAAGGATCTGATTCCTGGCAAAACCATGATAGGGCACACCGGTGGCGCCTATGGAGTTTATACCATAATGGCATGGAATAAAGAAAGAACTTTTGGCATTGTTTTAATGACAAACGGTGTAGATGGAAAAAGGGAAAGAGGGTTTATGGCTATACACAACAGAGTTGTGAACTGTCTGTATGAAAATCTGATAAAAGGCTCTTCTGCCGATAAATAATGAAAAAAGTTCTTATCATTACATATTATTGGCCGCCTTCGGGGGGAAGTGGAGTTCAAAGATGGCTAAAGATGGCTAAATATCTGCCGATGTTTGAATGGGAGCCCATAATTTACACCCCCTCGAATCCGGATGTTAATGCTATAGACGAAACACTGTTAAAAGATATTGCTTCGGAAACTACTGTTCTGAAACGAAAAATATCCGAGCCTTACAGCTTTTATAAAATACTATCCGGAAAAAAGAAAGGAGAGAGGTTGCAGGCTAATTTTATTCCTTCTGGAAGTTTTTTTCAGAGACTTTCTATGTATATAAGGGCTAATTGGTTTATTCCCGATCCGCGATGCTGGTGGATAAAACCCTCCGTTAAGTATCTGTCTAAACTTATCGGAAACGCTACCCTGCAAGTTGACGGAAAGCTTTTGAACTTAAAGCCCGATGCTATTATAAGCACAGGGCCACCGCATTCCATGCACCTGATAGCAAAGGTACTACACAACAAGTTTAAGATTCCTTGGATTGCAGACTTTAGAGATCCTTGGACCAATATATTCTATTTCAAACACCTTCCGCTCACTGTAAAATCTCTGAGGCGACACAAAGAATTAGAGTACTCTGTAATAGCAGAAGCAGACAGAGTTACGGTTGTTTCTTCTCAAATGCAGAAGGAGTTCTCAGAAGACACTTATAAAGCTTTTGCCAACAAAATTTCTATTATTGCAAATGGTTACGATCCAGACGATTTTTCTGAAGATACCAACCCGCAATTACTTTCTGCCATAGCAAAAGCTGAATCTGTGATATGCAATAAAAATAACGGTATTATAGAGAAAAAATTTGTGCTCGTTCACACCGGCATCATGCCGGAAAGTGCAAATCCGGATATGTTATGGAAGGTTGTGGGAAAGGCTGTTAAGAGCGATGTCTCTCTACGGGAAAAGTTGATGATTGTTGTAATGGGACAAACGGCCGGCTGTGTAAAAAAAGATATTGAAGACAATGGCTTATCGGCTTGTTTTCTCGATTTGGGCGTTGTTGACCATACAACTTGCATAGCTTGGCAGAAATGTGCAGACCTCCTGCTTCTTCCGCTCAGGAAAGAAAAAGAATCTAAGGCAATTCTTACAGGAAAATTCTTTGAGTATCTTGCAGCAGGTAAAGCCATTTTGGCTTTTGGCCCTACAGGTGGAGATCTTGCTCAAGCCTTAAAAGAAACCGGCAGCGGAACTATTTGTAACTTTGAAGATGAAGCAGAAATAGAGACAGCCTTCCTAAAAATTTGGGATAGCTTTACTAAAGGGCAAAGCCTACCGGATTTTACTGCGGAGCAGCTGGAACAAAGAAAAAGATATACACGAAAGGCTGGTGCAGAAGACTTTGCGCTGCTGCTGAATAATATTTGTAAGTAACTATTGAACTTTGCAATATGACAAACTCTTTGAATTATAAAATAAAAAAGCTTCTACCCTATATTATAGCAGTAGTTGCTTTTATTGTTATAGGATATCTTTATGCCCCATATACCCTCTCTGGTAAGGTTGTAAATCAAAGCGATATTTCCAGCTGGAAGGGTATGAGCAGAGAAATAGTAGAGTGGAACGAAGCTCATCCAGACAATCCAACATACTGGACAAATGCCATGTTTTCTGGTATGCCTGCAACTACGATATCTGTTATTTATCATGGTGATATAACAAAATACTTGTACGATATCTTGTTTGTGGGGCAACGGCCGGCAAGTTATTTGATAATATGCATGATGGGAGCCTTTCTTATGTTCCTTGCCTTTGGGGTAAATATCTGGCTCGCTATTCTCGGAGCTTTTGCTGTTGCATTCTGCTCCTATAACATGCAAATAATTCAAGTTGGCCATAACACCAAGATGGTGGCCATTGCTTTTATGCCTTGGGTTTTGGCTGCCTTGGTATATGCATATAGAAAAAACTGGCTGCTTGGTGCTGCCTTCTTTGGTCTGGCTTTGAGCTTTCAGGTTAAAGCCAACCATCCTCAAATCTCTTATTATCTTGCTATTATTGTCTTTGGCTTTGCTATATGGCAGCTTTGCAAGGCAGTAAAAGAAAAGGCCTTGGGGCGCTTCTTCAAAACCTCAGTAGCAGTATTGCTTGCAGGGTTACTTGGAGTAGCCGCCAATATAAACCACCTTTGGCCTACATACGAATACGGCCAACATACAATGAGAGGAGGGTCTGAATTATCTGAAACTTCCGGCAATTCTACATCTACATCTAAAACACGCAGCGGTTTAGATATAGAATATGCAACCCAGTGGTCTTACGGTATAGAAGAAACTCCAAATATTTTTATTCCAAATTTCAACGGCGGTGCTTCTAATGGAGCCTTATCTACCTCATCAGAGGTATATAAGCTGCTTTGTCAGAAATATAACTACCCTCCGGCACAAGCAAAACAAACTATACAGAATCTACCTCTATATTGGGGACCGCAGGCTTTTACTGCCGGACCTATGTATCTGGGAGCTGTTTCTATATTCTTGTTTATTCTGGGGCTATTTGTTGTGAAAGGTGGCGTAAAGTGGTGGATTCTCGGAGTTTCTGCTCTTGCTATACTTTTATCTTGGGGCTACCATTTTATGGCTCCAACAGAATTCTTCTTCAACTATATGCCAATGTACAATAAGTTCAGAACGGTTTCCATGATTTTAGTTATTCTGCAGGTAACTGTTCCCGTTTTGGGTATTTTGGCTTTGCATAAAATTGTTACAAGCCCCGATAAACCAAATAAGTCTCTAATGTGGGCTACCATTATATGTGGGGGTTTTGCAGGAATTTTTGCCTTAATTCCTTCTCTTGCCGGCAATTTTTCTGCTTCGTACGACTCCCAGCTGCCAAAGGAACTTTTAGGAGCTATTATGCAAGACAGAGCCGGTTTACTTAGGGCGGATGCGTGGAGAAGCTTGGCCTTTGTTCTTATATCGGCTTTGGCTATATGGTTGGTCGTTAACAAAAAAATAAAAAAAGAATGGTTCTGTGTGGCTATGATAATGCTTGTTTTAGCAGATATGTGGGCGGTAGATAAACGCTATCTTTCAGAAAAAGATTTTGTTACAAACCAAGAGTTTACTTCTGTTCTAAAACCAAGGGAGGTTGATGAATATATTTTGGAAAACGACCACGACCCTAACTATAGAGTTTTGGATCTTACCATAGACCCATTCAATAATTCCTACATAAGCTATCATCATAAAACCATTGGAGGGTATTCACCTGCAAAGCTTCAGAGATATCAAGATCTTATAGATCGGTTCATTCGTAGAGAAATCAGCGATTTAAGTGCAGAACTACAAGGAGTTTCCACTTACGACGAAGCTACCGATGCCATTAAATATCATCCTATTCTCTGTATGCTCAATACTCGTTATTTTATAATAAGCCCAGATACCGCTCCGTTGGTAAACCACTATGCACAAGGCAATTGTTGGATAATAGACAATATTGTAGAAGCGAGCGATGCAAATGAAGAGATTGCAAAATTAGCTACCATAGATACAAGAAGACAAGCTGTTGTAAACAAGAACTTTTTAGAAAAGTTGCCGGAACTCAGAAGTGTTAATCGTGGAGGGGGAGCTGTTCAAGATTCAACAATAGTAGCCACTGTTGCCAATGATATTGCCTCTGTCTGTTTAACCAGCTATGCCCCAAACAAACTTGTATATAAATATAATTCTCAAACACCTCAAGCTGTTGTTTTTTCAGAAGTATATTACCCTGGCTGGGAGGCCATATATAAAGATTCTGAAGGAAAGACTACTAAAATGGAACCTTTCCGAGCCAATTGGATTCTACGAGGTTTACTGCTGCCGGCAGGAGAAGGCGACATAATTTTCACTTTCCGGCCGGAAAGTTTTGTAAAAGGAGAAAGGTATTCTTTGATCTCTTCTATATTGTTGATGTTATTACTCATCTCCTCCATTGTTCTCTATTTGAAAAAGGGCACTATGAAAAAGAAAGTTTGAGACAACATTAGAAGTTGTTTTCTAAGATCTTTTAGCAAAAGAGTGTATAAGAGAGATGTTTCTTCTAATGTCCTAATAAAGAATTAATTATTATCACGGCAACCACAATAGGAGCTATGTATTTAATAAATATCCTGAGTGTCTTTAAAAGCCACCGTGGAATTTTATACAAGCCGTTGCTGGTTATTTCGTCGTAAAAGTCTTCTTCTTTTATTTTCCAGCCTACAAACACAGCGGCAAACATTGCACAAATAGCAAGAAATATATTGGAGGAAATATAGTCGAAGAGGTCAAAAAATGTTTTTCCAAAAAGTTTGAAGTCGGCAAGAACTCCAAAACTTAGAGCACACAATACAGCAAAAATCAGCGTTATCAAAATTGTTTGCAATGTAGCCTTGAAGCGGCTCGTTTTAAACTCTTCTCTCACAAAAGCTACTATTGGTTCTGTAATTGAAATAGACGAAGACAGTGCTGCTGCAAATAGTATGAAATAAAAGAAGATAGAAAGCAGGGCTCCAAAAGGCATTCCGCTAAAAACATAAGGCAGGGATATAAAGGCCAGGCCGGCTCCTTCTGTAGGGCTCATGCCCGCAGAAAATACCGCCGGCAAAATAGCCATTCCTGCCAACAGCGCAAAGACCGTATCTGATAAAGATGTTATAGTGGTGGTTTTTAGCAGGTTATCTTTTTTATTTGCATAAGAAGCATAAGTTATAACTGTTCCGCACCCTATGCTTAAACTCAGAAAACCTTGTCCGAGAGCATTGAGTACTGTTGAAAATTTAACTTTTGAAAAGTCGGGATTAAATAAGAAATCTATGCCTTTTCGGGCTCCCGGTAAGGTCATTGAATAAATAACAATAAACAGTATGAGAATAGCCAGGGCGGTCATAAGGTATTTGTTGGTACGCTCTATTCCCTTTCTAACTCCACCCAGTATAACACAGCCATTTATAACCAGAAATAAAACTGTATATAAAATGCTTTCTGAACTGGATGTTATCATATTGGAAAACTCGGCAGCAAAATCAGACTGCGGAGTAAATACCATTCTTAAAGACTTTACAAAATAACCTATTGTCCAACCTCCTACAACAACATAAAAAGAAAGCAGGGTTAGGCAGGTTAATACGGCTAACACTCCTGTGTGCTTCCATCCCGTGCGCGGAGCAAGTTTCTTAAAAGCGCCAAAAACATTAGCTTGGCTTCTCCTGCCTATGACAAACTCACACACCATTATAGGCATACAAAGAAAAAGTATGCACAATAAATAAATAATTATAAAAGCCGCGCCTCCGTTGGTTCCAACAAGATATGGAAACCTCCAAAGGTTGCCCAAGCCTATGGCGGAACCTATTAAGGCCATTATCACACCAAGGGAACTTTTGAACGAATCTCTTTCTTTAACAGCCATATACAAATTCTGTTTAGGTTGTTGTTTTATTTTGTTTTAGGTCTTTTGTCCGTTCTACGATAAACAATAAACTGATATTCTATGTTATTTTCTGTGTCGGTAAAAATTTCTGAAGAGTTTACCACCTCCCATTCGTTTAGATCTATGGCCGGAAAAAAAGTATCTGCATTTTCCGGAGTTGCCATGATTCTCGTAATATACAACCGATCTGCATCTTTGAAGGCAGCTCTGTAGATACTGCCTCCACCTATTACAAAAACCTCTTCTTTCTTTCTTTTAAGAGATTTTAAAAGCCGAGGTAAATCTTCTGCTTTTTCTATTGATGTGTTGGATGGTGTTCCGTCTTTTTTATACTTTGGAATAGAAGGAAATTCAAGGTTGGAGCAAGACACCACAATGTTCTTTCTGCCCGGCAATGGACGCCCTATAGATTCATAGGTTTTCCTGCCCATTATTACAGTATGTCCGGTTGTTACAGCCTTAAAATACTGTAAATCTCCACCGATATGCCACAAAAGCTGATTACCGTTTCCTATAGAACCATCTGCTGCAACCGCTGCAATAAGAGAAATCATAGTTCTTGCTTGTTTTTTATTATACTGCTACAGGGGCTTTTATAGCCGGATGTGGCTCATAGCCTGTTAGCTCAAAATCTTCATATTTAAAAGAGAAGATATCTTTTTGGTTTCCATGTATCAACATTTTGGGAAGCGGGCGTGGTGTACGAGAAAGTTGTTCCTTAACTTGCTCAAAATGATTGTGGTAAATGTGAGTATCTCCTGTTGTGTGTATAAAATCTCCTAATTCAAAGCCACAAACCTTTGCTATCATCATGGTAAGCAGAGCGTATGAGGCAATGTTAAAAGGAACTCCCAAAAAAGTATCGGCACTTCTCTGATAGAGCTGACAAGAAAGATGATTGTCTGCTACATAAAATTGAAAAAGACTATGACAAGGGGGAAGGGCCATTTTATCTATCTGGGCTACATTCCAAGAAGATATTATTATACGCCTTGAGTCTGGATTTTTGCTTAACATATCCATAACATTACTGAGCTGGTCTATGGTTTGCCCATTGCCGCAATCCCAACGCCTCCACTGAGCCCCGTACACCGGGCCGAGCTCTCCTTTTTCGTCTGCCCATTCGTCCCAGATACTAACTCCATGATCTTTAAGATATTTGATGTTGGTATCGCCGTTTATAAACCACAACAATTCGTATATGATAGACTTCAGATGTACCTTTTTTGTGGTTAGCAACGGAAAGCCATCGTTTAGATTGAATCGCATCTGATGGCCGAAGATACTTTTGGTGCCCACACCGGTGCGGTCTTTTTTATCTACACCCTCCTGCATTATGCGTTTGAGAAGATCTAAGTATTGTTTCATAAGCACAAATTTAAACAAAAAGATGCTGTTCTGAAAGTATTATTTAGATTGCTCGTTTGCTCTTATTTTCAATATTATAGGAAGATGATCGCTTGCGCCGCCCGCAAATCTCAGACCATTAAAGGTTTTATTTGTTGTACTGCCGAGATATTTTCTGTCTGATTGGAGCAGGTGAGAAAAAGCCACTATATAAACCTCTGCTCTCACTCTTTCCGAAACTAAAAACTGATCCAATATTTCCCACGCTCCTTTGTATTTATAAGTACCATAGACTGCGGAAGAAGAATTGCGCAAAGAGTCTGTCAGACCAACCATCAGGTTTATAAGCGGGGCTGCCGTATTTGAGGTATCGCTCAAATGTGGCCGTGCTATGAATTTTACTGCCGGAGAATTAGGCCCTTCGTTAAAATCGCCCATGGCAATAATCTGTGCCATGGAATTTCTTGAAAGTATGGAATCTACAGTTTTTTTCAGAAGCTGCGCTGTTTCCATTCTTCTTGTAGAAGATTTTCTTTCTCCGCCAAGTTTAGACGGCCAATGATTTACAAATACATGCAGGGTATCATTCAAGGTTATGGAAAACATTTTTGCATAAAGAATATCGCGAGTATTAAACTTGTTGATTCTCAAATATTTTATATCTACCAGACTAATATCCTCCCTATATAATAACGCTACATCTATTCCTCTCTTGTCTGGCGAATCTTTATGCAGAATTTTGTATTTTATTTTTGCAAGAGGCGTGTTTTGCAGCAGGTTATAAATAGTTTTAATGTTTTCTACCTCGCATAGCCCTATCAAAGACGGATAGTTTTTTTCTGCATCTTTTACAGCAAGTATTGTTTTGCCTATTATGTTTCTCTTTGTCTTGAATCTGCTCCATGTCAATTGCTTTTCTGTTGAAAAATGCTCTATATTCTGACGGGGATAAAAGAAATTTTCCAGATTCCAGAACATTATGATAATTGTTAAATAGTCTGCTATTTGTTTCATTTTTGCTTGCTTTTTTTGTCTTGAAGATAGAATCATGGAGGTTTTGAAAAAAGCACTTCGATATAATTTATTCTCTTGCTTTTATAATTTTACATTACTCTCTCTTTTATTAACTTTGCATCGTTTTAATATAAGCAAATATGAGCGTAAAGTGTGGTATAGTTGGCCTTCCCAATGTAGGAAAGAGCACATTATTCAATTGTATAAGTTCTGCAAAGGCGGAGGCCGCAAATTTTCCCTTTTGCACAATAAACCCACAAATAGGCTCAACGGCTGTTCCGGATAAAAGGCTGGAAAAGCTTGTTGATATGGTTCATCCAAAAAATGTTGTTCCTGCCACTGTGGAAATTGTAGATATTGCCGGCCTTGTAAAAGGTGCCAGCAAGGGCGAGGGTTTAGGAAATCAATTTCTTGCAAACATTCGAGAAACAGATGCTATTCTACACGTACTCAGATGTTTTGACGATGACAACATAGCCCATGTAGATGGCTCCGTAGATCCTGTGAGAGATAAAGAAGTAATAGACACAGAGTTACAGCTGAAAGATTTAGAAACCATAGAAAACAAGTTGGCAAAAGTAAGTAAGCAGGCTAAAATGGGGTCAGATAAAGAAGCTCAAAGGCTGTGTAATATTTTGGAGCAATACAAGGCTGTTTTGGAAAAGGGACAGAATGCTCGTAGTGTTGTTTTTGATAACAAAGAAGACAATAAGCTTGCCCAGAGCCTGTTTCTTCTTACAGCTAAACCGGTAATGTATGTTTGTAATGTGGACGAGGGCTCGGCCGCCAAAGGAAACAAGCATGTAGAAGCTGTTCGTAATGCTGTTAAGGATGAGGGAGCGGAAATTCTCATACTGGCTGCCAAAACCGAATCTGATATAGCGGAAATGGATTCTTATGAGGATAAAATGATGTTTCTTCAAGATCTTGGTTTGGAAGAGTCTGGAATTGTGCGCCTTGTACAGAGCGCCTACAAGCTTCTCGGCCTGCAGACCTACTTTACACAGGGAGAGCCGGAGGTGAGAGCCTGGACCTTCAGAAAGGGTGATAAGGCCCCACAGGCGGCAGGTGTAATACACTCAGATTTTGAAAAAGGCTTTATCAGGGCAGAAGTTATAAAGTTCGAAGATTTTGTAAAATATGGCAGCGAAAGTGCTTGCAGGGCTGCCGGAAAGCTTTCCACCGAAGGAAAGGAATATGTGGTGCAAGACGGCGATATTATGCATTTTCTTTTCAATGTATAGGCAGTAGAGTCTTTTTTTATTACTTTTGTACCCTTTGATTTTTTTGAATAAACTTTAGAATATATTGTTATATGGCAGTTCTTGAAAAAATGCGCAGAAAGATGGGGGCAGTTATTACGGTTTTTATCGCAATAGCTTTGCTGTCTTTTATTGTAGATGCAGATACTCTGCAAACAGCCTTCTCAATGGTCTCGTCAAAGTATGATGTTGGAAAGATTGGGAAAAAGAGCATTTCTCAAACCGATTTCGCTAAGAGGGTTGAATACTATGAGCGAATTTTCAGCCTCACGAACAACGAAACTAATACCGAAGAAAGCAATGAGATTATCAATAATTCGGCTTGGCAGAGTCTTCTTGCAGATAATGTTTTGATTCCGGTTTGTAAAAACGCAGGTTTGCGCGTTGGGGCTGGAGAAATGATAGCAATGGCCAAAAACGGACAGGATTTATCTCCTGTTTTGCTTAACGAGCCTATTTTCTTGAATGAAAATGGAGAATTTGATCAAAATAAATTTCAGGAATTTATTCAAAATATAGATCTCGACGATAGTGGAAATTTTGCTGCTTATTGGGCTTTTCTTGAAAGGAATATGGAGCAAAACCGAATGTTTTCAAAGTATTCTTCTATGCTGGAAAAAGGTACGTTTGCCAATGATTTGCAGATTCGCAGAGAGATAGCAGATAACAACAATTCATACGATGTAGATTTTGTGTTGCAGCCTGTGGCCTTTGCCCAAGATAGCACCATTGTGGTTTCAGATAGCGAAATCAAACAGCGGTACGAAACTATTAAAAGCACACTCAGGCAGATAGAATCGAGAGATGCCGAACTGATTGTCTTTAACATCACTCCTTCCGACAAAGATATTGCAGCAGCTAAAGAAGATCACGAAAAGCTCTATCAAGAGTTTTTGGAGGTTTCGGATTCTGATATGAAGACATTTATTGCCCATAATTCGGATCTTCCTCTGAACGATTTATATTTCAAGAAGGGCGATTTAAGAGAAATTTCTTCTATTTTAGACGACTTTGCAAGTGAAAAATCTATCGGAGCCTTTATGGCACCACAACACATGGATAATGTTTTTGTTGCCGCCAAAATAATGGATATTGCTTCAAGACCGGATTCTGTGTTTGTTAAATATATTCCTACGGCCAATGCAAATATGGCAGATAGCTTGCTCAATGTACTAAAGAGTGGTGCAGACTTTACTGCTATAGCCTCGCAATATGTTCCGGCACAGGGTGGTTTCGAGCCTGGTACTATTGGCTGGATTACAGAACCTGTGGCATACAGACAACTTCCTGCTGGATTTTTGAAGGCCTTTTCTTCTAAAAAGGGAGATATGTTTACAATATCCAACAACGGTAGTGTTATCATTGTTAAGGTAGATAACACAACCGCCCCTGTAAGAAAAGCTAAGGTTGCTATTCTCTCTAAAGAGGCTTCTGTAAGCCACGAAACTTTTTCAAGAATATTCGCTCAGGCGAGTAAAGTTGTAGATAAAAGTGATGCATATATCAAAAATTTTGAAGCGTATGCACACGAAAACAATCTGGATCTTATCCCTGCAAATCGCATTGCCGGAGGTGCGAAAACTATCGCCGGATACGATAATATGAAAGAAGTTAGCCGTTGGCTCTTTGAAGCTGAGGTTGGAGATGTTTCTTCTGTTATGACTATTGACAATAAGTATTTTGTTGTAGCTGCTTTACAGAGAATTCATCCAGACGGGTATGCAGAGATTAGTGAGATAGCTCCGCAGATCAAAGATATGCTTACAATGCAGAAAAAAGTAGATAAGCTCGCTGCAGAAACCAAAGAAAAAGTAGGAAATGTTTCAACTATAGAAGAAGTTGCAGAAAAACTTGCGCTTACAGTAAGTAATTCTCCAGACGTAACCTTCTCTTCCCTTGGTTCTACACAGCAACTCGATCCTCTTTTCATCGGAAGCGTAGCACAGGCTGGAGCGGCAAATAACAACAATGTAGTAGGCCCTGTTAAAGGCGATTTGGGAGTTTATTACTTCCAAATAAAAGATAAAAAAATCGGAGCTTTCTATACCGATTCCGATGCCAAGATGAAGGCTTCAAATAGCATCTATAGTATATTGAACTCGCTATCACAAATAATATGCGATAAAGAAAAGGTTGTAGATCAGCGCTATAAATTTTATTAACAACTAATCTTCTATAAGAATAGATACTGTTTCTATTCTTTTCTTTGAAGTTTTAAGAATTGTAAAGGAGACTTTTCCTATGCGGAAAGTTTCCTTTTCTTTTGGAATAGAGCCTATGTTATAAAGTATCATTCCGGCAAGCGTTTCATATGCTTCATTTTCAGGAATAGATAAATCGTATTTACGGTTTATGTCTTTTACCGCCATACGAGCAGAGAATACCCATTCCTTATCGGAAATCTTCTTTTCAACAAATTCGTTTTTGTCTAACTCATCGTCTATTTCACCAAAGATTTCTTCTATCAAATCTTCAAGTGTTATTATGCCCTCTGTTCCACCATATTCGTCAGACACTGCAACAATGTTCTCTTTACGCCCTATCATTTTTTCTAATAGAGTGCGAGCGTCCATATCTAAAGGAACATGAGTTATTGGCCTCAATATTTGAGAAATAGACTCTTTTATATCTGAAAGGAGATCTTTAGACAAAACATAGCCTATTATATTATCCAGATTTTCTTTATATACAATAACTCTTGAATACCCTGTTTCTACAAACAGCCTCAAAAGGTCTGCTATGCTGTCTTCTATATCTATTGCAATTATTTCTGTACGAGGTATCAGACATTTCTTTATTTTAGTAGAAGAAAAATCCATTGCGTTCTGAAAAATTTCTATATCGGAAGGCACATCATTGCCCTGTGCATCTTCCACTTCTTCAGATAGATTGAAAAGATCTTCTCTATCAAACTTATCTTCGTTTGAAACCCTCGAAACTGTTGCAGGCTTAGACATTTTTTTGCCGAGCAGCAGATATGAAAGATGATTTGTAAGCCAAGTTAAAGGGTAGAACAGATAATAGAAAAACAATATTATCCTATATAAAGAAGAAAATACCTTATTGGCATTTAGCAGGCATAGTGCCTTAGGTAAATACTCTGCCGTAATCATCACTATCAGTGTGGCAATTATGGTTTCTATGATTATTATCAGCGATGTGGAATTTGTTATATGATCCTGCAGAAAAGGATTGAGCAAATGTGCCGCCGCTATACTGTAAATTACCAGAAAAATGTTATTCCCCATTAGTAAAGAAGATATTAAATCTCCTTCATTTACAATAAATCTGTCCATTGCCAGGGCATACTTCTTCCCATCCTTTTTATCTAACGCAACTTTCAGACGGTTACAGTGCAGAAAAGCCATCTCATACCCAGAAAACAATGCACTAAAACACAAAGCCAAAAATACTATTATGATATTGTATATCATGCTACTCTTTACCCTTTATTTTGAGGTCTTTGCCTATTTTAGACTTGTCCAGTATAGGGCCAATAAAATTTGCAGTATCCAAATATAAAGAATCTTCTTCTATTCGGCTGAAAGAGTTAAACGGTCTTAGTATTTCTGCATGACGAGCCTGCTCATCGCTCTCCATTCCATAGCCTTGCATTAAGCCCTGAGGTGAGAACATTTCAACAAAACAATGCGTAAAAATCCTATGGTTATATCTATCCCAATATAGCGTGTCCGTCTTTAGAACCTGGCCGTTTATATGATTTGTAATAACCACATCCCCAAAAACTTCCCATGTTTCTTCCCTATACTTTGTAATAGTATGGCGTGCTGCCTTTGAATGTATATGTGTTTCAAGATCTGTTTTATTGTAAGAAAAAACATCAAAGCCGGAAGGAAAAAGTTCGTAACTACTGGTATCTGTCTCGTATTTCTCCATTCTTGGAGCTTCTAACCTAAGTGTTATTTCTCCATTAACGCTATTTACTGCATAAATACTATCTCCCACTTGCCTTGGAGCAGCACTAATGTCTATATAATCAGTAACTTCTGTTTTTGATTTACAAGACTGCACAAACAATAAGAAAGCAGCAGCCATGATGGCGGCTGCTGCCGATTCTATTATATGAAAGGATTGCCTATGCATAGGTCCTTTCTTATATCTATTTCTGTGTTCTTACTGTTGTAGAAGCACTCATCCCGCTGCAAGAAATAGAATATCCTTTGCCGTCTGTAAGATCGTACATAAAGGCATCTTGTGCTGTTGGGAAATAGCGGCTGTAAATAGCTATGTTTTTGTTGCACTCTTCTGTCAGAGAAGGATCTTTAGCCTTTGCTCTCTGCATATAATCTGTTGCTACCCAAAACTTAGCTCTTTTTGCTATTTCATCGCCACCACAAGAAGCTGAGGCCCAAATTGTTCCTATAAGCAATTCTGCCTTTCCTGCATATTTAGGGTTTAATTCTGATGCTTGTTTTGCCATAGCAACTGCTTCTCCGTAAGATCGGTTACGATAGTGTATGGTTGCAAGATAATACAGATAAACTCCTTTGTCAACACCTGTTGCAACATTTGCTGCTTCCTTCAGATACTTGAGAGCTGTTGCTTCATCTCCCTTTTCGTTAAATAATGTATATAAATAGTAAGCGGCTCCTGCAGTAGGAGAGAGTTTATACTTTTGAGCCACAACCTTTTGGAATAAATCTGTATCTATGCAATTATTAGAGTTGAGCAAGTAGGAAATAGTGTTAAGAAGAGCGGTGTCTTCCTGATTCTGCTCATATCTTGGAGTAAAAACCTTTACAAGATTGTCGCAAGTTGCAACACCGGATTTAATAAAAGCATTCTGCAACATAGCTTCTGCCTCATCTATGCTTTCATCTGTTGGGTTTGCAGCGCGTCTTGCTTCAAAAATATTGTTATACTTTGAATAAAGACTCATAATATCCTCGTCTGTAAGCTTTTGTACAGCAAACAGCTCAGTTGCCTTAATCATTGCATTTACTACAAATTGATGGTCGGCCTCTGTACCAAAGTCTGTAGCATAAGAATCGAGATATTTGAATATCATTTCTGTCTTTTCTGGATTTTGACCATAAAATACCATCATATCCGAAAGCTTTCCTTCGTGCGCTTTTTTAGCGTTATTAGGGAAAAGAGAGGCACGCTTTTCTGCAAGCTGAAGCAAAGAATCTATCATGGCTTCTCTTTCTTCTGCAGAACCCTTATGGTTGTTTATCCTATGTAATAAGATCTTTCTGCCATTAATGTAAAGATTCTGCGATACCTTTGGTGGACAGTATTGCATAGCCTGTTTCCAATTTGAATAGGCATCTTCCATGCTTCCCTGCTGAAGGAAATCTTGATAGAAATTAAGACTGTTTACACATTCGGCACTATCTTTTCCGAATCTTCCTTGAGCAGAACTTTTTACTTGGAAGAGTACCAGAACTGCTGCAACGAGATAGAGTGTGGTTCTTAATTTTTTCATAGTAGCTAAATATTTTTGAGTTTTTATTGTTTTTTCGTGGGTGGCAAATTTAATCAAATTATTGATATCTCGGCTTTATAAACCAAAGGTCGTGCAAACTTAGGCTGACTATAAGATTAACATAATTCTCTTTCACTAGGTTTCCTGTCTTTGAACCTCTTTGGCCTATATCTACAGCTATATTAAACGAATTGTTTAATCTGTTCACCGGTAGCGACATTCCTAAAGTTACTCCCATCTGGTTTATACTTTTGCCTTCTACATTAACATAGGTTTTGTCGTAATGAAAACCGGCCCTGTAGGTTATTCTTTTATAATAATACCTAATGTCATATCTGTTTGGTACAAATTCCATTCCAACCTTGATAGACTGTGCTGCCTGACTTTTATAAGCAACGCCGGATACCGGACGGAAATCTGTTCCAGACCAATCTTGACGCTGATAATCTACTCCAAACAACCATTTTGTTCCCTTTCGTATAGCAGCTCCTACAGTAAGAGTAGCCGGTATGGATAGGCTGGTTTTAAGCTTATTATTCATAACGGTATCTGCCACAACATCGTCTGTTACATAGGCATATCGTGTAGTAGTGCCTTTTAGCTTACTTTTCATTCTATAGGTGGCCCCTATAGTAATGTCTGTTTCTTCTGCTATTTTAAATGCACTCTGGGCTGCCAGTTCTATACCAAAGCCATGAGGAGCATACTTCCAACCTGTTTCTATAGAGCGTATGCCCGGCGAATTAAAGTATATGTCGCTATGGCTTGTCTGAGAACCAAAATAGTATATACCTTGAACTCCGGCAGAAAGGTGTTTGGAAAGTTTTACCGCTCCTCCCAAAAAGATTTGATTTATGTTTCCGTTTCCGTATTTGCGATATTTAATGTCGCCGTATTTGGATATCAGGGTTGGATCGGTTTCTGTTGTCTGGAATTTGTAGCCCATATTGGCATACGGCATTATACCAACAACAAAAGAGTGCTTATCCTTTATTGGCATGGATATCACAAAGTTATTTATATTAACCGTATTAAAGGCAGACTTTGTATTCTTGTCTTTCAAATACATGTTTTTTGAGAAAACTCCCATATCCAACATAAAAGAAAGAGTGTCTCGCTCCGTGATGGAAGCTATGTTTTTATAATTGATGTATCTGGCATCTCTTACTCCCATGCCTATACCACCCATGCCTTTAGTTATAGCATTGTCTGAACCATGCAAATCGCCTATTCCGTAAAGAGAATAAGGGGTGAATGTGCCAAGTGCATCAAGATCTTGTCCAAAGGTTAGCTGACAAGTGAATAATGCCATTATTATCAGAAATATGCGTTTTTTTACTCTCATCTTATTTCTTATAAAAATCTGCTATGAATGCCAGTCCTTGCAATACCATGTCCTGTGTTGCAAAAACCGTATGTTTTATCTTGTGTGCAAAATAAAAAGAATCTCCTCCTGTAAAAATTATTGTATGTTGTGGATATCTTTTTATGTAACCCTCTACTTCAAATATCAGACCGTAAACCACTCCGGCGCTCATTGCTCCGGTTGTGGTAACTCCCACAGGTGGAAATTCATCATCTGGAGTTATAAAAGGCAAAAGACCGGTAAACTGGTTTAGAGCTCTAAAACGGCTACGCATACCCAAAGAAATATTTCCTCCAAGATAATGGCCGTTACGATCTATAAAATCTACCGTCATGGCTGTTCCAAAATCAAACTTTATACAGTCTTGTCCTTTAAACATACAGGCTACGGCAACAGCTGCAGCTATTCTGTCTGCTCCTAATTCAGTGGCATCAAAACCATAACACAAATCTACCGGAAGTTTTGTTTTGTAGTCTAACATTATCAGTCTGCGACACAATGGTTTAAGGGCCGCCTCTATAGGGGCGTTTGCCGTGCGAACATTGCTAACAACCATGGTATCTATTTCGTACTCGCCTGAGTTTATGATACTCTTGATGAATTGTACCGCATCTCTATCTGCCGAACGATGCAATTTACCCATGGTTGAGTTGTAGTAAAAAACTACCTTAGCATTTGTATTTCCTATGTCCACAAGAAGGTTTGTCTCCATATAAGGTCCAAATATAGTGATAAAAAGTATATGATATACCACCTTACTTTAGAGACAACAGCACAGAGTAGGCTTTGCTGATAGAATCTATTCTGAGAACTTTTACGCTCAACTTGTTTTTTTCTTGCTGATAATTTACTTTACCTATTCGCTTTATCGAAATATTACGCATTATATTTTGGAAGGTTTCTGTTTTGTAAAAGACTGAGTTTTGGTCTGATATAAAATATATTATCATTACTCCCTCTCTCAAAACCACCTTTTCTATTCCGAGGCTTATGGCCAGTTGTCTTAAACGCACCACATAAGATAGTTGTATTACTTGCTCAGGAGGAACGCCAAATCTGTCTTGTAAACTTGCAAGAAAAGCTTCTGTTTCCTTTTCGGTTTTCATGGCATCGAGTTCTTTATAGAGCCTGATTTTTTCTGATGTCTGAGAAATATAATCGTCCGGAATATATATTTCCAAATCTGTATCTATACTGCAATCAGATACAAAAATCATATCTTCAGGTACTTCCTGCATTACATCCTGCCTCTTGGCATTGATTTCTATAAAGGCCTCGTTAAGAATCTTTTGATATGTTTCAAAACCCATATCTGCTATAAAGCCACTTTGTTCCCCGCCCAATAAATTTCCGGCTCCTCTTATATCTAAATCTTGCATAGCTATATTAAAGCCGCTGCCTAATTCAGAAAAAGCCTCGATAGCTTTTATTCTTCTCTTGGCATCCTCTGAAATAGAGGTCATCGGCGGAATTATCAGATAGCAATAAGCTTTTATTCCAGATCTGCCAACACGACCTCTTAACTGATGCAAATCGCTTAGGCCAAACATATGTGCTTGGTTGATAATCATTGTATTGGCATTTGGTATATCTATGCCGTTTTCTATAATTGTAGTAGATATCAGAACATCATAATCTCCCCGTATAAAGCCTAATATTCTATTTTCTAGTTCCGTGGCCTCCATCTGACCATGACCGGTTATGGTTTTGGCTTTTGGAGAAAGTCTGTTTATCATTTGTTCTACAGCAAGTATATCTTCTACTCTGTTGTGTACAAAGAATACCTGTCCTCCTCTGTTAAGCTCATATTCAATAGCTTCCCTTATATATTCCTCGTTAAAATCTATTATTTCCGTCTGCACCGGCAAACGGTTTGGCGGAGGTGTGTTTATTATAGACAAATCTCGTGCTCCAAGCAACGAAAACTGAAGCGTTCTCGGAATAGGAGTAGCTGTAAGAGTCAGGGTATCAACTTCTACTTTCAGTTGCCTTAGCCGCTCTTTTGCAGAAACCCCAAATTTTTGTTCCTCATCTACTATCAAAAGCCCTAAATCTTTAAATTTAATTTGCTTATTAAGAAGACGATGAGTACCTATTATTATATCTATCTTTCCGTCTGCAAGATTTTTTATAATTTCTTTAATGTCTTTGGTTATTCGTAATCTGCTCAGATAATCTATCCTACACGGAAATTTAGCAAGGCGTTCTGTAAATGTTTTATAATGTTGAAGTGCGAGTATTGTGGTTGGAACCAAAACGCATACTTGTTTGTTATCGCAAACAGCCTTGAACGCTGCTCTTATAGCTATTTCTGTTTTTCCAAATCCCACATCTCCACAAATTAACCTATCCATAGGACTAGAGCTTTCCATATCGTGCTTTACAGCCTTGGTGGCGCTTAGCTGGTCTGGGGTATCTTCAAAAACAAAAGAAGCCTCTAACTCGTGCTGCATATAATTATCTTCGGAAAAGGCAAAGCCTCGTGCCTGCTTTCTTTCTGCATATAAGTTTATTAGCTCCTCTGCTATGTCTTTTATTCTGGCCTTGGTTGTGGCTTTTAACTTGTTCCAAGCATTGCCTCCTAACTTATATATTTTAGGAGGTAGTCCGTCTTTAGACTTGTATTTAGAAATCTTATGTAATCCGTGAACAGAAACAAAAATTACATCCCCATCGCGATATGTAATTTTTACAGCCTCTTGAAGCTTGCCGCCTATGTTTGTTTTTAACAGTCCTCCAAAAATCCCTACTCCATGATCTATGTGTACAATATAATCTCCTATGTGAAAAGCATTTAAATCGGCCAAAGCTAACCTTTCGCTACGTTCTACTTCTCTGCGTATTTTTACTCTGTGATACCTTTCGAATATTTGATGATCTGTATATATACATATCTTGGCATCATTACATATAAAACCTTGATGATTAGAATATTCTATACTATTGAAATATGGATATTCTCCTTCTGATACTATATGAGAGGAATCGCGGAAGATATTTTTTATGCGTTCTATCTGATCTTTCGAAGAGGAGCTTATAAATACCTGAAAGCCTCTGCTGTTCTTTTTTCTAATATCGTCTGCAAGCAGGGCAAAATTTTTATTAAAACTTGGCTGTGGGCTGCAATCTAAGTTTGCTACTTTTATTTTTTGTTCTTCGGATGCTGCATAGATTGTTTTACCATTGATGTACACTATTTTTTTACCGGATTCTACCTCCGAAACAGACTCAAATGTATTATTCCATACAACACAGTTTTCGTTACTTACATACTGCAACAAGCTCTGCCCTCCGTGAGCCATTATGTTAGATGGATTATAAATATCCGGAAAGATTTCTACACTCTCTACAGATTTGTCTGAACGCTGAGTGTTTACATTAAACTTTTTTATGCTTTCTACTGTATTTCCAAAGAAATCTATTCTGTAAGGAACATTATCTGAATAAGAAAATATATCTATTATACCGCCCCTTATTGCAAACTGACCTGGTTCAGCAACAAAATCTACTCTTTCAAAAGATTCTTTTTGAAGGACCTCTTTTAGGTTTTCATAATCTACCTGCTGTCCTACTTCTATCTTCAAGATACTGTTTATTACATCTTTACTGTTGAGTATCTTTTCTTTTACAGCTTCTGGGTATGTAACTATGGCTACATTTGAAGATTCTTTACTAAAATTATTGATAGCTGTAAGAGTTATGCTACGCAAAACTTTATTTGAGGAATCTTTTATAGAAACTATCTTGGAAGACATAGAAGAGGAAGAAGGGAAATAATAAACCTCTCCCGGAAAAATGTTGTATAAGTCGCCACACATATACTCGGCAGCCTCTTTACTATCTTCTATAATAAGATGTATTTGTGCCTTAACACATTTACCAACAACTGCAGATAAAAAGTAAGCTTTAGCACTGCCAAACAAACCCTTAATTGAAAACAAAGATTCCTTTTCAGTTGGTTCGGTTGGCCTGCATATAAATTCGGAAACATCCGAAACTGCCACAATACTGCTGAACTTATCTATTATAGTTTGACTGGTTACCATATTGAACCTGCAAATTTAAAATCTGTTTTTAAATAATTCTCAGATGTTGTTTTTTATTTGCTTAAATTCAGCTTTAGACTGCTTTTTATCGTAGATTATATTATAAATGTTATAAAACATGTTAGTAGTATTGTTAATAACTTTTTAAGAAAATGTTATAAAAAAATACTGTGGAATATTCACAAAAAATCTATCGTTTAATACTAACATTTATAAACAATTATTTTTTATTAAAACCCTTGTAAGATATATTTAAACAGTGTTTTTCTTTGTTTTTAACATTATCAACACAGTATTATAACTACTTACTTTTTTATTAAAATTTATTTATCTTAAAATAATAAGTCATAGTTATTTTGTTTTATATTTGTGAATGTATGGTGTCAGACGATAGTAAAATAGACAAATTTAACCCAAGAGATATAGAGCCATCTACTGAAAGAGAAGTAGAAACTTTAGTCAGGCCAAAGGAATTTCAAGATTTTTCAGGCCAGGATAAGGTTGTAGAAAATCTGAAGGTTTTTGTAAAGGCAGCCAAGATGCGGGGAGAATCTTTAGACCACACTCTGCTGTTTGGGCCTCCGGGTCTTGGAAAAACAACTTTGGCTAATATTATAGCAAATGAAATGGGAGTTGATATGAAAGTTACTTCTGGTCCCATTTTGGATAAACCCGGCGATTTGGCAGGCTTGCTTACTTCGTTAGAAACAGGAGATGTACTTTTTATAGACGAAATTCATCGTTTACCCAAAATTGTAGAAGAATATCTATATTCTGCAATGGAAGATTTTCGTATAGATATAATGATAGATAAAGGGCCTGGTGCAAGGAGTGTGCAAATTACATTAAATCCGTTTACCTTAGTTGGTGCTACCACAAGAAGCGGGTTACTTTCTTCTCCTCTTAGGGCGAGATTTGGAATAAATTGTCATTTAGAATACTACAATAACGAAACTCTTCAAAAAATCATCCGAAGATCTGCTCGTATATTAGATATAGATATAGACGATTTAGCTGCTAAAGAAATAGCTTGTCGTAGTAGAGGCACTCCTCGTATTGCAAATTCTTTACTGAGGCGTGTAAGGGATTTTGCCCAAGTTAAAGGAAATGGTGAGGTGGATATAACTATTACAAAGTATTCATTAGACGCATTGAATATAGATAAACGTGGGCTCGATATGATGGATAATAAAATTCTTTCTACAATAATATCCAAGTTTAAGGGAGGACCTGTAGGTCTTACAACAATTGCAACGGCAGTTGGAGAAGATGCAGGAACTATAGAAGAAGTTTATGAGCCATTTCTAATTCAGGAAGGTTTTATCCGCCGTACACCTCGCGGAAGAGAAGTTACCGATATGAGTTATAAACACCTTGGAATATCTAAATATAAAAACGACTTATCATTGTTCTAACACAATAAAGACTACATATTTATTATAAAACGATTTATTTTTATGCAGCTTTTCTCTACAACTTTTTCTTGCAATAGCAGAACAAATCAGGCTTTATTTTCCTCATCCATTTTATTAAAAAGGATTATTATATTAGTGCTGATATCTATATTATCTATAGATGTATATGCTTGTACATCAGCAATATTTACAGGAAAGTGTACAAAAGACGGAAGACCTATAATGTGGAAAAACAGAGATACGGGAGAACTTAATAACCGTATGCAGTATTTTAAAGGTAAAAAGTACAGCTTCACAGGTCTTGTAAATTCTCCGTCTAAAGAGGGAGAGGTTTGGGCAGGTAGTAATGAAGTAGGCTTTTGTATAATGAATACTGCTTCTTATAATTTAGCTATTGCCGAAGAAAAAGATTATCAAGATGCAGAAGGAGTTGTAATGTATAAGGCATTAGGTGTGTGCCGCACTCTCAAAGATTTTGAAAATTTTCTTGACACCATAAAAAAACCTCTTGCTGTTGAAGCTAATTTTGGAGTTATAGATGCAGAAGGTGGAGCAGCTTATTATGAGGTAAATACAAGAATATGGAAAAAATACGATGCAAATGATACATCCATAGCACCGGATGGATACCTTATATGGACAAACTACTCTCGCAGTGGAAGAAAAGATGAGGGATTAGGATATATAAGATGGCAAAGTGCTACAGATATAGTAGAGCGTGCTTATAGCGAAGGTGTTAAATTTTCAGCAGAATGGGTTGCTGAAAATCTTTCAAGATCTTTCTATCATTCTCTTCTTAAAACAGATTTAAGAACATCCAACTTAACCGATAAAACCAGCGGATGGTTTATGGATCAAGACTTTATATCCAGAAAATCTACAAGTGCAGTTTCTATATTCCAAGGAGTAAAGAAAGGAGAAGATGCAAGAAATACTATTTTTTGGAGTGGAATAGGATATGGTCCGTTGGCCATAATAGTTCCTATATTTATGCTCAATCCTGAAATAATGCCATCTGGCCTATTAAAGGAATCATCAACAACAAACAAGAACAATAGTATTGTGTGCGATTATGTTCTCGAGTTAAAGAAACAGCTTTTTCCTATAACAAGAGGTAGCGGCAATAAATATGTGTATTTTGTAAAGCTTTATAATTCAGAAGGAAATGGGTTTGCACAACAATTAGCTCCTTTTCAGAAACAAGTGTTTGAAAAAGCCGATCCGGTTATAGAATTATTACGGCAGGGAAAATTAGACAGCAAGGATATACGCAGTTTTACAGAAGATATAAACAACCTTTTGATGTCTGCATATAAGAACTTGATGCAGTAATTATTATTTCTTTCTTTCAGGACGCTTTTCTAACTTGCCGGCATAGTTGATAAAGTCTCTTTGGATACTTTCAACACTTAGGCGTGTATTGCCGTTACTATATATTTCTACGGTAAAAACAAATACTTCTGATTTATATTTGCTTGGTGCAGAAAATTCCAGCACAGCATAGCTGCTTCTCTTAGGAGGATTCTTTGTAACCTTTACATCAACAGGAGTATCCTCAACATCTATTGCTATTTCGTTGCTATTTAAAAATGCACCATGGGCAGAGCCTATAAAAGGGAGATAGCATGTTAAAATACCATCTTTAAGAGATAGAAAATATCCGTCCATAGACTCTCTTGGAGGCATAGATTTAGGAATAATTCTGTTTATAACAATGTAAAGATCTAAACTATCGAGATTATCAACTACATTTTGCAGTGGTTGATCTTTCTGAGTAGAATCTGCAGATATTCCACAAGAACAAAGTGCCGCAAATGCAAAAATTGCAACACAAAGCTTAACAAAGATTGTTTTCATAATACGATAGTATTTATTCTGTTAGTTTTCGTTAGGGCGGTGAATTTGTTTTTCTTCCGGCCTTGGTTCAACATCTCCTTCATAGGAAATAAGCTCCATACCAGGAATTTCTATCTGTGCATATGCTTTTCCGGAAGTATATAGCTGTACAGTTAATATAACCTGAATAGACTCATTGCCATTGTCGTCATCGTTATTCCAAAATATAGTTCTGAAAATGTAGCTTTTCTCTTTTTCCTGCCAGCCTCCAAACACGGTAACAACTTGTTTATCAGCGCAAATATTGATATTTGTGTTACTTAAATTGTATGGGGTGTTGGAACTTCTTTCAGCCTGTCCTACATACGGAAGGTTACAAGATATGCGATCGTTCTGAACATCTATAAAATAACCATCTTTGCTATAACTTATGTGTTGCGCCGTGCCGCTTTTAGGAAAGAATCTTCCTACTGCAATAAAGAAATCTCTTCCAGCTGCACCGTCCTGTACCATTTTGGCAATTCTTGCCCTTCTTTCTTTACCGCTTTCTTTCTTTTTCTGTGCTTCTGCCGGAGAACATATTAAAATAGCGGCAAGAAGAATAGTTGTAATGGTCCAAAATTTTTTCATAAAACATATAATTTAAATTAACACCTATTAACTATCAATAATATAAGGTAAAAAAGACACCGAGAACAAATATAGTAATTTAATCTTTTTGAAATAACGGAAAAAGTGGTTAAACTTGTAGGAGATTTCCTTAACGTCAACACTTATTTAATACTACTCAAATGTCAGATACAAAACTTATATCCCAGATACCGGATGGTCCTCTATCTGAGAAATGGAAGAAACGTAAGGCGGAAATAAAAGTGGTGAGTCCGGCAAACAAAAGAAAACTTGAGGTTATTGTTGTTGGAACAGGGCTCGCCGGAGCTTCTGCTGCGGCATCTTTGGGAGAGATGGGTTACAATGTAAAAATCTTTTGTATCAGCGATTCTCCAAGAAGAGCACACTCTATAGCCGCCCAAGGTGGAATCAATGCTGCAAAAAATTATCAAAACGATAACGACTCTATCTATCGTTTATTTGTAGATACGGTAAAAGGAGGCGATTTTCGCAGCCGAGAAGCTAATGTTTATCGTTTGGCGGAAGTGAGCAATCTTATTATAGATCACTGTGTGGCACAAGGTGTACCATTTGCTCGCGAATACGGTGGATTATTGGCAAACCGTTCTTTTGGAGGCGCACAGGTAAGCCGTACATTCTATGCCAGAGGACAAACCGGCCAGCAACTTTTGCTTGGCGCCTATGCTTCTTTGAACAAAGAAATTAAAAAAGGAAGCGTTAAAAGTTATCCTCGTTACGAAATGTTAGACTTGGTTCTTATTAACGGCCAGGCTAAAGGAATTATAGCTCGTAATATAGCCACAGGAGAAATAGAAAGATTTGGAGCTCACGCGGTTGTTATAGCCACAGGAGGCTACGGAAACGTTTATTTCCTCTCTACAAATGCTATGAACTCAAATGGTTCGGCAGCTTGGCAGTGCTATAAAAAAGGAGCTTATTTTGGAAATCCTTGTTTTGCACAGATTCACCCAACTTGTATTCCTGTTCATGGAACACAGCAAAGTAAACTGACTCTTATGAGTGAGTCTTTGAGAAACGACGGAAGAATTTGGGTTCCAAAGAAGATGGAAGATGTGATGAAGCTTCGTAAAGGAGAAATCAAAGCATCTCAGATACCGGAAGAAGACAGGGATTACTATTTGGAAAGAAGGTATCCTGCATTCGGAAATCTTGTGCCAAGAGATATAGCCTCTCGTGCTGCCAAAGAGCGTTGCGATGCGGGCTTTGGTGTTAACGAAACCGGAAAAGCCGTATTTCTCGATTTTAAGACTGCTATAGAGCGTTTGGGAGAAGATACTATACGCGAAAGATATGGTAATCTGTTCCAGATGTATGAAGAAATAACAGATGTGGATGCCTACAAAGAACCTATGATGATATATCCAGCCATTCACTATACAATGGGAGGTTTATGGGTTGATTACGATCTTCAAACAACCATTCCGGGTTTGTTTGCCATAGGCGAGGCCAACTTCTCAGATCATGGTGGAAATCGCCTTGGGGCATCGGCTCTGATGCAAGGACTTGCAGACGGATATTTTATTCTCCCTTATACAATAGGAGGTTATCTTGCAAAGAAAATACAAGAACCTAAGACAGATACATCGGCTCCGGAATTTGAGCAGGCAGAAAAGGCAGTAAAAGAGCGTATAGTCAAATTATTTGCCGTAAAAGGAAAGAAATCTCCTGACGAAATTCACAAAGAGCTCGGAAATGTAATGTGGGAATATGTTGGAATGGGACGTACAGAAGAAGGCTTAAAGAAGGCTATAGTTGAAATAAAGAGGCTCAAAGAAGAATTCTGGAAAGATGTTTATGTGTGTGGAGAAAACGGAGAATTTAACCAAGAACTCGAAAAGGCTATGAGGTTGGCAGACTTCTTTGAGATAGGAGACCTTATGGCTCGCGATGCACTTAATAGAAAAGAGAGTTGTGGAGGCCACTTTAGAGAAGAAATGCAAACCGAAGAAGGTGAGGCAAAACGAGACGATGAGAACTTTATGTATGTTTCTGCCTGGGAGTATAAAGGAGAAAACGGAGAACCTGAGCTCCATAAAGAACCTCTCGTATATGAAGGAATAAAAGTAGCAACCAGAAATTATAAAGATTAGTCTATGAAATTCAAGATAACAGTTTGGAGACAAAAAAATGCCAAGACAAAGGGGCATTTTGAGACTTATACGGTAGATAACATAAGTCCGGATTCTTCTTTCCTTGAAATGTTGGATATTCTCAACGACCAGCTTGTTCATCAGAACTCAGACCCTATAGCATTCAGCAAAGGTTGTGAAAACGGTGAGGTTTGTTCAGGAGAAAAACTGAAAAGGGCAAAAGCAGAAGGCAAGGCTCTTCCTGTGAGTTTTGATCATGACTGTCGTGAGGGAATATGTGGCGCATGTTCTTTGTATATCAATGGCCGTGCACACGGCCCCGAGAACGAAGTTACCACATGCCAGCTTTTTATGCGTAAGTTCAAGGATGGTAGCACTATAACCATAGAGCCTTGGAGAAGCGCCGCTTTTCCGGTAATTAAAGACTTGGTTGTTGATAGGAGTGCTCTCGATAAGGTAATGCAAGCCGGTGGTTTTGTGGATGTTAGAACGGGTAGTGCACAAGACGCCAACAACATACTAATTTCTAAAGAAAAGGCAGATGAAAGTATGGATGCCGCCTCTTGCATCGGATGCGGAGCCTGTGTTGCAACTTGCAAGAATGGTTCTGCTATGCTGTTTATCGGAGCAAGGGTTAGTTCTTTAGCTCTGCTTCCTCAGGGTAAGATAGAAAGCACCAAGAGAGCTATGGATATGATAGCTAAAATGGATGAACTCGGCTTTGGAGCCTGCACCAACACAAGAGCTTGCGAAATGGAATGTCCTAAACGAGTGTCTATCACTCATATAGCAAGGCTTAACCGTGAATTTTTGAAGGGCTGGCTGAAAAAATAACGGTAATGCAGCGGAATTTATAAAAAATGCTGGAAAAATTTCTGGCATTTTTTTATTTTTAAAGAGTTATAAAGTCAACACTTGAATCAAATAAGTTGTCTGTTATCTCTAATTTTTTCTTTGTA
>ONYJ01000044.1 GCA_900322025.1 uncultured Bacteroidales bacterium
GTTTTGAGTGTTTGAGATGTTAGTTTAGATGATTAAGAAATTTGGTTTACATATACAGAGAGTAGCAGGAGTTCTGATTTCTGCTACTCTTTTACTTATCTTTCCATCCTTGCTTAATGCTCAGAAAATCAATGTGAAATCAGATGTAGGTGTGAATTATGCGAGGCAGAAGGAGGTTACCGACAGGTTTGTGGTGCCGATAGAATCTTACAATGGTTTTTCCGGAACTTATGGCGAACTCAGGGGAGATCATTTTCATTGTGGCTTGGATATGCGTACCAATGGGGTGGTGGGGCGTAAAATCTATGCGGCAGATGATGGCTACATTTCCAGAATAACCGTTAGTCCGTGGGGCTACGGTAATATGATAGAGATAACTCATCCTTCTGGCTATAAAACTATTTATGCCCATTTGCTTAGTTTTACATCTAAGTATAAGTCTTTGGTTTTGAGCAAACAATACAGCGAACAAAGTTGGCGGCAGTATATAGATTTTCCACCCGACAGCCTGCCTGTAAAAAGGGGAGAGCTTATAGCCTTCTCCGGCAATAGCGGTTCTTCGGGCGGTCCGCATCTTCACTTTGAAGTGTTAGACGAAAACAATGTACCGGTTAATCTTCAACTAACCAAGATATTTGGCGTGCAAGACAACGAGGCTCCTATTATTTGTGATATAAGGCTGATAGGCTGTGTAGATATGTATGGAGCATTGTACACATTTCCTATAAAGATGCAGGGCGACACCATAAAAGTTCCAAAGTCTTTTTATGTGGCTGTGGATGCTTATGATGTAATGGCCGGCACGCCTGGTAAATTAGCGGTTTACAAATATGAAATGTTGCTCGATGGTAGTGTGTATTTTTCTTTTACAGAGGGGAATATTCCTACCTCAACAGGACGGTATATAGCATCGCTGATAGATTATCCTCTTAGGAGGGCTACCGGCAGGTATTATGTGAAGAGCCAGATAGATCCGGCTAATATCTTGGTGGATAGAATTTTGGTGGAGAATAACGGTGTTATTTCGTTGGCCGATTCGCTGCTTCATTCGTTAAAAATTGAGGTTACCGATGTTTACGGCAATTCGTCTTCGAGGGTGCTGAAGGTGCTCAGAGACGATGTTTTATATGGTAGTTCTGTGCCTTTTTCTCCAGAGGGCGAGTTTGCGGCATGGAACCGGAATAACAAGTTCTCATATTCCGGTTTGAACTTTAGTATTCCGGAGGGGGCTCTTTACCGCAATGCGTATATACAGGCATATAACAAAAAAGATTTATATGCACCTCAGGAGAATGTGCCTGCAATGTCTGCTCTGTGGAAAATTGGCGATGAAGATATACCGCTGCATAAAGACATTACTATTTCCATGCTCTGCAATATTCCTTCTGCATACAGAAACAAAGTGCTGCTTGCCAGAGTGTTGTCAGGTGGTGAACTTTCCGGTTGCGGAGGGTCTTATAATATAATTACGAGAGAACTTACTGCTACGGTGCGGTCTTTTGGTACATTTTGCGTAACAGCAGACATTACTCCACCTGAGGTGTCTGTAAAATTGAAAGAAGGGGCGACTGTAAAGGGTAATTCCATTAAGGCTACCATTAAAGACAGATTATCTGGGATTAAAATTTATAGGGCAGAAATAGATGGTTGTTGGGTAGTGGCCGCTTTTGATGGCAAGACTGCCACCTTGGAGATAGCTTTGGACGAGGCAAAAATAGGGCGAGGCAAAAAGCATTCTCTTGTACTTTTGGTAGAAGATAATGTAGGCAATCAAGCAATTGTGGAGAGGCAATTTGTGTGGTAGCTTACAGAGTTTGTTGTAAATCCAAGCAGGTTTGTTATTGACGCTCGCGCCATTGCTTCTCTGTAACTCAGCGTGTTGTAGAATATCGTTGGAGCGTGGCGTTTTTGGATAGTGTTGTTGCAGAAAATCGTTGTAGGATAGTGGTGTGGAGAATATCGGTGCAGATGATGGCGACGAGTACTTTTGTAGAATAGTAGGTGTGGGATATTGTTGTAGAATATCGTTGACGAATATAATAGTTGTAGAATGTTGATATGAA
>ONYJ01000119.1 GCA_900322025.1 uncultured Bacteroidales bacterium
AGGAGAGATGGCTGAGTGGTCTAAAGCGCCCGTTTGGAGGGCGGGTTGGCGGGTAACCGTCACTAGGGTTCGAATCCCTATCTCTCCGCAAGCACCAAGAGAAAGCATTGCAGTAAAACTGCAGTGCTTTTTTATAGCCAAACCAAGCTGTAATCTGGTGAAAACTGAGAAAGGTGGAGAATGAAGAAGTGCATTTTATCGGAGTTCAAATAATTATTTGCATCTTCACCATATTAATTACACGCAATACTAAAATAAATAATCTTATTGATTACATTTGCATAAAGCATAAACTATTATGATAACATTTATCATTTGTCTTGCGTTGTTGATTACTGCCTATTTCACATACGGAAGATTTCTGGAGAAGATTTGCGGGGTTACACAAGATGCAAACGTACCTTCTAAAACTATGTACGATGGCGTGGATTATATTCCTATGCCACGCTGGAAAACATTTCTGATTCAGTTACTTAATATTGCAGGATTAGGGCCTATCTTTGGGGCAATACTGGGAGCTACCTATGGGCCTGTTGCCTTTATCTGGATTACCCTTGGCGGTATTTTTATGGGGGCTATGCACGATTTTATAGCCGGAGTTATATCGCTTCATCACAACGGAGCCAGCCTGCCGGAAATCATAGGCCGTTATTTAGGAATTACCACTAAGCAAGTGATGAGAGTTTTTGCTGTGGTGATGATGATAATGGTAGGTGCTGTGTTTATGCTGGGACCTGCCGGCATTCTCGCCTCTATGACAGGTTGGAGCAAAGAGGTTTGGTTGTACATTGTATTAATATACTACATACTTGCCACTTTACTGCCTATAGACAAAATCATAGGAAACATATACCCTATTTTTGGCATTGCACTTATCTGTATGGCCTTAGGCATTTTATACGTGTTGTTTGCAGGAGACTATACCATTCCAAACCTAACTTCACTAAGTAACTTCAAGACAGATGCCGCCAACTTTCCCATTATACCTACAATGTTTATCACCATAGCCTGCGGTGCCATATCGGGCTTCCACGCCACCCAATCGCCAATGATGGCCAGATGCCTTACAAACCGCAAAGAAAGCCGTAGCGTATTCTATGGAGCTATGATATCTGAGAGCATAATAGCACTTATATGGGCCGCTGCTGCAATGGCATTCTTTAAAGGCTATAACGGCATAGAAGATTCTCTGAAAGGGTTGAATATCGCTCTTGCCGAGCATCAGAACGATGCCTCTTGGGCAGTTAATACCATTACAAAAACAACACTCGGAAAGCTTGGGGCGCTACTGGCATTGCTCGGAGTTGTGGCAGCACCAATCACATCTGGAGACACGGCCTTCCGCAGCTCCAGACTCATTGTTGCAGACTTTTTGAAAATAGGGCAGAAAAGTATTCTGAACCGACTTTATATATGTGTACCCATGTTTGCCATTGGCTACATCATCACCCTTCTGAACTACGATATTTTATGGCGCTATTTTGCATGGGCAAACCAAACACTTGCCGTATTTACCCTCTGGTCTATAACTGTTTATATGTATATAAGATGTAACAGAGTTATGAATGGGCGTCCCTATTGGCTAATTTGCGCCTTACCCGCAATATTCATGACTTTTATCTGCACAGATTTCTTATTTACATCTAAGCAAATGATTGGCTTCAGTCGTCAATTGGGAACATTGCTATCTGCTATAGCCACAACCATTATAACAATAGTGGTTGCCATAAAAATGAGAGCAGACTACAAGAAACAATTTTTAATACAGAAACTGTAGTTAGAAACAAGCTCAGAACTCAAATTCTGTTATACCCTTGTTCTTCATCCTGATATATGCCTCTTTGTTAAAAGAATACAAAGACGGCCGATAGTTAGGCGATGTGGCACGCAATGCTCTTAAACGCTCTGTCGATGAGCTGCAATCTACAATGGCCGAAGGGCTGTCTGATGAAACATCCGAACGCTCCTGAGAATCCATAAATTTCGGACTTGAAGGCTCAGAAGCCACGCCCACAAAATCTAATACTCCGACAGAGTTCAGCTTGCGCAAAAAGTTCCTACGGTCAAACTTATGGCCCAATATTAATTCATACAATCTCTGTAATTCAGACAATGTAAATACAGGAGGTAAAAACTCAAAGGCGAGAGGCTTAAAATAAAGTGTGCGTTTTAAAGTATCTAATGCAGAGCGGAAAATGTGTTCGTGATCAAAAGCCAATTTTGGCATGTCTGCAACACTAAACCATTTAGCTTGTAAAGCATCGTCTGCCGCCTGAGCTTCCTTGGTTTCCGGTATTACTATAAATGGCACGGTTACAACTCTTTGCCGAGGGTCTCGCTCCGGTGTGGAACTCACCTGAAACTGCTCCAAATATCGTGGAGTTAAAGAAGTTTCTTCCTTTAATTCTCTAATGCACGCCTGTTCAGCTGTTTCATCTGGATTTACAAAACCGCCGGGAAAAGCCCAATGTCCCTTAAACGGCTCAAATGCTCGCTCTATAAGCAATACATATAACTGCTTATTGTTGTAAGAAAAAACAACAGCATCTGCAGTAAGAGCTACTTGCGAATATTTATAACAATGAGGATAAGCCTCTCCTTTTCTATATTTATAAACACTATGCGCCATAACTGCACAAAGATATTAAAGATTATAGAGATAGTAAAAGCACTAAAGACGCTACAGGCACTAAAGATTGTATAGACTATAAAGATTGTAAAAACGCTAGAGATTGTAGAAAGTATAGACGATGCTGTGAGAGAAGCTTTGCGATTATAAAAATTGGAGAGAGCGATATCAAATATTCGGGAAAGATGGTCGGTAGTGCTGCCAACCCCCAGACATAGGTGGGGACCGGGAGCATTTTCAGCCGTTTTTGACGCTAGCCCCCCGGTTGGAAGTGGGGACCGAGAGCGTTTAGACAGTGTAAAATAAATGAATGAGGCTGAATGTCAGAATACCGACAACCGACTGTGCGCTTTAATTTGTTAAGCAGGTGTATGTGTACCGACAACCGACTGTGCGCTTTAATTTGTTAAGCAGTG
>ONYJ01000003.1 GCA_900322025.1 uncultured Bacteroidales bacterium
TCTCCGCCAAAGTCTTTACAAGTACGGGTGTAAATGGATAGAGTTCCTATTATTGTATCTATTAAGGCATTACCGGCATCGGTATGGAAGGCAAACGATAAATCTACCGGAATCCTCCGACTCTCTGCGCCCCACGAAGGCAGCATACGAGAACGGCCTGCTATTGCATTTACATATTTACCTCTGGAAACATAATCGTCTGTATAATCGTCTGCATTACGGGAAGTTGAATATACCGTATCGGCAAATCCGCTCCACTGAAGATAATACCGTGCTCCCTCCATAAACCTCGGCATCCCACTAACAAAACCCTCACCTTCTCCTCTGGCTATATTTCCCATGCCACCTCCAAATTTACATCCATCGGCAGTAACAGTACCATAACTCTTGGCATTGGTGAGCAATACTCCCTGATCCGGAGCATCTTTCTTAAAATGGAAAGTACCAAGATATATCCACATACTGCCTCCCATCTTCTGATTTACTGAAAACTCTGCCTGCCCACCGCTGTACTTTACAGTATATGAAACCTTATTTGCGCTACTCGGAAGAGTTTTATATGAAATATACACAGCATATTCTCCATCCTCCGGAACATTTGGAGTCCAAGTAATTGTACTCTCATTCAACGATTCGGAAGGAGTGGTTTGATTTTTTGAAAGCAAACCTTCTACCTGAACATATGTTCCCATCTTAAAGGGATTTTCTCCAAACACATAACTTTGCTTGGGGTGAGCGAAACCTGCTCCATCGCCCTTAATCCAGCTGTAAGAACCATCAGATAAACTATAGCCGGAAACATGAGTATCGTTATCTACAATAACCTCTGTTTTATTCCAATCCCTCTCCTTTGGTATCAGCACCACTGCACCTGCATTTTCCAACATAGGCACCAAAAACGGCTCTACATAACTCATGGTATATGTATCTTCCACCACTCCAAAAAGCCTTGCCCTCTGAAACTCCCATCTGTCGAGCGTAGGCTCATAAAACCAACCATGACTGTTCTGCATTGCAATATGACGATTTTGCAAACCGTTTGTAATAGCAAAAGGCCGGCCTTCGAGTTCTTTTAGCCTAACTCTGGAAGATACCGCTGCCGGGGCACCATTGTTTTGCACCTTTGAGTAAGAAGATTTTGCATCATACAAAGGAGTTACAAGAGTTTCTAACTTACTGCCTACTGCAAAAGCCTGAATCTTTTTCTTTTGCAAATGAGCCGGAAGATACTCTTTAAGCAAATCATAAATTGTTTTAACTCCATCCGGTCTGATTGGATAATCAGCCACATTACGGTTAAAATTTATGTATAGAGAATCGTTATCGGCAAAAGTATAGGCATTATCCACCTTGATAGGAACTTTTACACCATTCGACAAAGTTCTGAGATAAGTTCTTATTTTTAGGCATGCCTTATCAAAAGACTTTATATCAGTAACTTTAGTGTATTTCTTCCCTTTCAGCAAGTCTTGCGGATAATTGCTTCCTTTGTTATCCTGTGCCAATGAACGGGTAGATAATAATAAGATAGAAAGTGTAACTGTAACGAATGTTCTAAAAAAATGCCCTATAGAATACATAATATCTGTTTTATACATCCACAAATTTAAGAATCTGTTTTCAAATATTTCACAGATTCTAATTAAATTTGTTAGTGGAAAATATAATATTCCATACTGTAATTAATAAAACATTCAATATGAAAACAACAAAAGTACTTTTGGCCATAGCTATCCTTGCATTAGCTGTTCTACTATTTCTTACCAACCGGAGAGGCAACTGTAATATAAACACAGAAAACATTGTCTTAGAAAACATTGCAACAAGAACCTCCATAAGAGCATACACAGAACAACCTGTAGAAAACTCAAAAATAGAGTTGCTGCTAAAAGCAGGTATGGCAGCCCCTACAGCCATGAACAAACAGCCATGGCACTACATCGTAGTTACAGATAAACAACAACTTAAAGCCTTGGCCGAGTGCAACCCATACGCAGGAATGGCAGCCAAAGCTCCACTCGCTATAGTGGTATGCGGCGATATGCTAAAGGCTATAGAAGGCAATGGCAGAGAATTTTGGGTTCAAGATGCTTCAGCAGCAACAGAAAACATATTGTTAGCCGCCCATGCCATGGGATTAGGAGCAGTGTGGACAGGAGCATATCCGGGCAAAGAAAGATGCGAAGCCATTGCAAAAGTATTAGAACTCCCGGAAAATATAATACCACTGAATATTATTGTAATAGGCTATCCTTCAGAAACGCCGCAGGCCAAAGATAAGTGGAAACCGGCAAATATCTCATACAACAAATACGGAAGTTCAGATGGAAAAACTATAGATATGGAACAGATGACACAAAAAACAGTATTCTCCGAATTCGACTATACAGACGATTTTACGGGCAACCCATTCTTGTGGTTTAAGGGCGATGGCCTGCTACTGGCTGTGGGCAATAAAGATAAACATAATGCCATGACAATTGGTTGGGGAGCTCTCGGCAACCTATGGGGGCATAATGTTAACACTATAACTGTTTATGTATCAGAATCCAGATACACATATCAGATGATGGAAGATTGCAAGTATTTTACGGTTATGACATTTGACGAATCGCAAAAGGAGATACTTGCATACATGGGAACACACAGTGGAAGAGATGAAGACAAGGCTAAGGCTCTCGGCCTGCATGTACAGTACACAGAGCATGGCGCCCCATACTATCAAGAAGCTTATGAAGTATATGAGTGTGAACTAATATACAAGGCACCTTTCAGTAAATCAGAAATGATTGGCCCCGGCAAAGAGTTTTACCAAAACAGACCTAACACCAAAGTACATCACATGTATATCGGACGCATTCTAAAAGCTATGAGAAAATAGCTGTAAAAGCCATATTATCAATCTGGTGATAATAGAACTTATAGAAGTACAACAGCATTAAGCCATGTAATATGAACATATCGGTATATACGCTCACTTCGCCACTACACAACGAGAATAGTGTGGCTTTAGCTACTGAAGAATTCCTTAACTCTCTGAATTTTCAATACACCTTTAAGGGAGAAGATTTTTCAGATTACAAACATTCTAACAGCACAAAAGAACCAAGCCACTGCGGGCAACCTACCCTAAAGCTAATATATGTTCGCACAGGAGGTACCGAAAATCTGTTCAAAAAACTATATAATGATGGTTGTATAGGCCAACATCCGATATATCTACTTGCCTCAGACAAAAGCAATTCACTTGCAGCCTCAATGGAAATTCTGTCGTGGATTCTACAGAATGGCCTGCAAGGAGAAATAATTCACGGTTCACCGGAATATATCTGTAATAGAGTAAATACACTTGCAACTTTAGAAGCAGCACGCCATAGACTCGCAGGCATAAAGGCCGCCATAATCGGGACCCCTTCAGACTGGCTAATATCCAGCACAATAGACCCGGAGCAAATCAAAAACAAACTCGGTTTCGAGATTAAAGAAATTCCTATTTCCGAAGTAAAAGACGAGATAGCTTCCATAGCTTCACTCTCAGAAGAAAGCAAGGCTTTGCAAGATACGCTGAATACAAAAGTAGATGCAGAGGCATGCGGAATAAAATCTGCTGCCACTTGCGGTATTGGCGATGCAAAAACAAATGCCGCAGCCAATGCCGCTTGCAACATCGGTGATGCAAAAACAGAGACTACAGCAAGCGTTGGCACTAACAATAACGCCTACAACTATACGCCTTACATCAACGGAGCCGTAAAAATATATGAAGCCCTAAAAAGAATCGTGATTAAGCATAAGCTTAACGCCTTTACTATAAGGTGTTTCGACCTTTTAACTTCGCTACAGAATACTGGTTGCGTGGCCCTCTCAAAACTAAATTCAGATGGAGTGATTGCAGGTTGCGAAGGAGATATGCCGGCCATGCTATCAATGATTATAGCCTACTGTCTTACAAACAAAACCGGCTTTCAAGCAAACCCTTCGAAGGTAGATATAGAAAAGGGAGAAATTCTTTTTGCCCACTGCACAATTCCTTTCAACCTTGTAGAACGATATGAACTCGACACCCACTTTGAATCGGGCATAGGAGTAGGTATCAGAGGATTTATGAAGAAAGGCCCGGTAACCGTATTTAAAGTAGCAGGAAACCTTCAACGCTTCTTTGCAGAAGAAGGAGAACTGATTGAGAATGGTTCGCAAGCTAATCTATGCCGCACTCAGCAGCTTATCCGCTTTAACAACAAAGCGGCCTGCAAATACTTCTTGCAAGAACCTATAGGCAATCACCATATAATAATACCCGGCAACTGGAAAAAACATATTTCAGATTTGCTGAAATAACAACACTGCTTTAAAGTAATAATAAGATTGTATGTTCAATGAAATAAAAGTTATGCATATTCAAATAAACTAACAAGATTATGCGCATATGCTATAAATAACATTATGTGCTCAAACTAAACAATGGCGTTGTGTGTGCTACACATTCAAACTAAACAATAACATTGCACATTTATGCAGAATAACTGTTCTGCAAATTTTACAGAACAATAACTTTGTATATTCATGCGAAATAAGAGAATATGCAAATTAAAAAATAAAAAATTTACAGATATATCTATGAAAATAAGAGAAATAAAGAGTTTTTTGAGTTTTATACACAGATACTCTATACACAGCATATCGGCAGCTATATTAACACTCACACTAACGCTCTCCGCCTGCAATACAAGCCCCAAAATATCAGCAGAAACCGCAGCAGACATTGCCGCAATTACAGACTCAGCTGCAATAATTTCTCCCACATACGCAAAAGGATTTACTGTAGAATATCTTAAAGATGGAATACGGCTTGTAAACATACAAGATCCTCAGGCAGAAGAAGGCGACAGAATGCCTGTAGGTTACAAGTTTGCTCTGATACCAAAGGGATTAGATTCTTCTATTTTTTCCACTCTCATTCCGGCAGGATATACGGTGGTTAAAGTTCCTGTGCAGAAGACAATTGCAATGACCCTACTACAGCTATCCAATTTTACGGCACTTGATGCCATAGATTACCTATCCGCTATCACGAGTACAAAAAATCTGTTCAACAAAAAAATACTCGCAAGAGTAAAAGACGGCACTCTTCAAAAAATTGGGCACGAGGGCGAGTTTGATCAGGAAGTTATTATGGCAGCAAATCCAGAAATCATATTCATATCTCCATTCAAAAGAGGCGGCTACGATGCCATAAAAGAAACCGGAATTACTCTTGTACCACATCTTGGCTACAAAGAACTTGTACCACTTGGGCAAGCTGAATGGATTAAGTTCATTGGAATGTTTATTGGAAAAGAAAAGTTTGCAAACGAAACATTTGCCCAAATAGAAAAGAACTATCTGAATATGAAATCGCTTGCCGAAAACACGCAAAACCGCCCTACTGTTTTTAGTGGAGAAATGCATTCAGGAAACTGGTATGCGGTTGGCGGTAAGAACCATCTGGCACAGATATTCAGAGATGCCGGAGCAGAATATCTCATCAAAGACGACAACACCGGTGGGGTAAACATAGAATTCGAGAAAATCTACGCTACCTGCGCCAAGGCAGATTATTGGAGAATCCTCAACAGTTTCTCAGGAGATTTCTCCTACGATGCACTTAAAAAGTCAGAGCCAAGGAATTCTCTCTTCGATGCCTTTAGGAAAAAGAAAGTAATTTATTGCAACATGAAGCAGACACCATACTACGAGCTTGCGCCGGTTCATCCGGATTTGCTTTTAAAAGACTTTATAGCCATATTCCATCCGGAGCTTGTAGAGGAGAGCTATGAAGGAACTTTCTACAAATTATTGAAATAGATTCTCTACTTTTTGTAGCCAATAACTTCGGTTTCTTGGTCTGATGTCAGAAGTTTCAACTTAGGGTTGTTGCTCAGATTCAGTTTGGTAAGTTTGTTTCTATCGCAGAGCAAATATTCCAGTTGGGAATTGTTTTCCAAATTCAGAGTTGTAAGCATATTACCCTCGCAGTTCAGAGAAACAAGCTCCGGTAAATTGGTAAGATCTAAAGTTGTAAGATTGTTGTTCACGCAATACAAATTCTTAAGGCAAGTGTTGTTACTCACATCAAGTATAGTAAGTTGGTTAGTAGAGCAGGCAAGATATGTGAGTTTTCTATTTTTGCTTACATCCAAAAAAGAGATTTTATTATCGCTGCAAGAGAGACTTTGAAGTTCTGTGTTGTTGCTCACATCAAGGCCGGTTAATCCGCAAGAAAAGCAGAACAATTCCTTCAAAAGTTTATTATTGCTAACATTCAGAGTATCGATCTTATTACCGCTGCAATAGAGATATTCCAGGTAGGTGTTCCTACGCACATCAAGGTTAGTTACCTGATGATCTTCAAAAATCAGCACCTTCAGATTACGGAAATATTCTACTCCTTTCAAAGATTGCAGAAGTTGCTCATATTCCCAACATTGCGCAGATTCTCCCTCCGAATAAGGTGAAGCAAACAGAAGTTCAGTAACAGCATCGGCTTCTGCCATAGAGAGCTTTCCGTCTGAATCTGCATCAAAATTCTTTAGGCAGTATGCTTTGAATGAGGGGTCATCCATCTGAGAGCAGACATCATCAACCTCCGGAAGAACAACCTCTTCCTCAACAAGATCTGAGATTACGCCACCTTTTGATATTTCGGAATTATCCCCATTGTTTTTGCAGGAAAAGAGAAGAAAAGAAGAGGCTATTAACAGCAATGTAAAAAAGTTTATTTTCAGTCTCATATAATAATTTTCATATACGACATTAGGCAAAAGATCTGCCCCAATATCAACATCTGTTTCTGAATACAAAGTTAAGGATTAAATCGATTCTACCTAAATAGAAGAGCAAAAACTCTTGGCTGGTAAGACAATGTGCAAATGATGGAATAATGAAGATTTGGTTGTGTTAATTTCAGCCACATCAGAAAGTGCATCGTTAGGAATCTTCTTCATAGTAAAAATTCAACTGGACTTTGCATATACCACAACATAAAAATGGTCTATTTTTAATATAAAACCGCTTTACTAATATATTTTGAAATGTTTGCCTGAATATTAAGAAAAGCCGTATCTTTGAAGTATGTTCAAAAATAGCGGGAAACTCATAATTGTTGCAGTGCTGATACTGATTCTGCTAATAATAAATCTGCTGCTGGGAAGCGTCAAGATTCCTGTTGCAGACACTTTCAGCATCCTCTTCGGCAACAGGTCTAACGAGATTTTCTCCAATATAATACTCAAATCCAGACTTCCACAGGCTTTGGTTGCCATTGTAGCAGGAGCCGGATTGGCGGTATCCGGCTTGCAAATGCAGACAGTCTTTCGCAATCCCTTGGCAGGTCCTTCGGTGCTGGGTATTTCCAACGGCGCCAGCCTCGGAGTAGCCATTGTGGTAATGCTCTCCACCTCCATTGCCGGAATATCGCTGAGCAGAATGGGATACGCCGGAGACGCTGCTATCTCCATAGCCGCAATCATTGGTTCTCTGGCAGTTATGGCGTTAATAGTATGGGTAGCAAGAAAAGTCAAGGGAAATGTTACCCTGCTTATAATAGGTGTTATGATAGGCTATTTGGTTTCGGCCATAGTAGGAGTATTGAAGTTCTTTAGCGCAGAAGAAGATGTAAAGGCATTTGTAGTCTGGGGTCTTGGCTCTTTTGCAAGAGTTTCGGGAGACCAGATGCTGCTGTTTGTAGCCATGATGCTAGTACTTCTGCCTTTCAGTTTTCTGCTTGTCAAGAGTTTAAACCTAATGCTACTCGGCGACGACTATGCCCGTAACCTTGGACTCAATGTATCACGCTCACGAACATTAGTAATTCTTAACTCAGGAATTCTAGTAGCAATTATTACCGCTTACTGCGGACCTATAATGTTCATAGGACTGGCTGTGCCACATCTGTGCAGAGCTCTGTTAAAGACATCCGACCACAGGCTACTCGTTCCGGGAACTATGCTAGCAGGAGCAGCATTGGCACTGCTGTGCAACCTGATCGCCCGTATGCCTGGCTTTGAAGGAGCCCTGCCGGTAAACTCCGTAACCGCCCTTGTTGGCGCACCTGTAATAGCTTATGTAATTTTCAAGAAGCGCAAAGACGACATAAGGGAATAGTGTATGTAAAAGATCGACGATAAAGAAATGGCACAAGATAATAGACAGACCATAAAACTCGAAAATCTTACTATTGGCTACAAAGGCAAAGGGAAGACAAAGGAGGTTGCAAAAAACATAAACGCAAGCCTGTATGCCAAAGAACTCACCTGCCTGATCGGGCCTAATGGTGTAGGTAAATCTACTTTGCTGAGAACCATTTGCGCCTTCCAAGAAAAATTATCAGGCAACATATTCCTCAATAACAAAGAAATATCCACTTATCAAGATAAAGAACTTTCTAAACAAATCGGAGTAGTTCTCACTCACAGACCCCAAATTCAGAATATGAGTGTAAAAGAGTTAGTAGCCTTAGGAAGAAGCCCTTACACCGGATTTTGGGGAAGGTTGGAAGAGGAAGATAAAAGAAAAGTGGCCGAAGCTATTTCCATTATAGGAATAGACAATCTATCCAACAGAATGATTCAGAACCTAAGCGATGGAGAACGCCAAAAAGTAATGATAGCCAAAGCAATAGCCCAACAAACCCCTATCATCTGCCTTGATGAGCCTACCGCATTCTTAGACTTTCCGTCTAAAATAGATACAATGCAACTGCTGAAAAGGCTATGCAAAGAA
>ONYJ01000042.1 GCA_900322025.1 uncultured Bacteroidales bacterium
AATATCGTTACCGGCAGCCTCCCGCCCATCAAAAAAGTTCTCCATTTCTTTCCAATAAAGCTCAACCGTTTTTGCAAACTCCTTAGAATCCACTCCAGAATCGGACAACTTTTTTATTTGTGCGCTAATGAATGATGTTGAAGCATATACGGTAGAGGGCAAGGTTTCAAAATCTATAGATATGGCACTGCTCTTTTCTATCCCCAAGAACCTATTTTTTGAAATACTCAAATTGTAAATAGGTAAATTCTCTCTAAGTATGGCTTCATTTATCCTGTCTTGCAGTACACGCATCATTGAATTATCCATAAAATCCAATATAAAAGGCAGGCTGGTCTTTCTGTAGTTGTCTTTCAGAGGTTGCTTGAGCAGATTTATAGAAACTATTGATTTGTCAAACTCATCGTCTTGCAAAACAAAAGTCTTTACTCCCTCAAATGGCTGTGGAGAATAGAAATTTCTTTTTGTGCTTTTCAATGGTTTTGTTATTGTGGAGAATACAGATTTAATCTGAGTCTCCATCTTTGCCGGATCTATATCACCCGCCACAATTACACACTGAAGTTCGGGCCTACACCAGTTATAGTAAAAACTACGCAAGCCTCGAGAATTTATGGTGTTTATACTCTTAATATCAGAAGGCTGTATTCCATTGATATAAGGGCTGTCTGGATAAAGCGCTGTTAATAATTTATGTTGCATTCTGCGGATAGGAGTCCAGCTGTTAAGAATCTTTCCGGCCAAAGTACTTCTCTCCGCATCTATATCTTCTTCATCTACATTGATAGAGCTCATCCAGTTATACAATATCAACAGAGAAGAGTCTATGGTATTGCTTCTACCAACCGGAACATCCTTTACCATATAAGTAACTCTATCTGCCCCCGTTAAAAAAATCATATTATCTGCCTCCATACCTAATGTTTTTAGATAGTCTGATATGGCAGAACCTTCAAAATTTCTTGTTCCCTTGGTAGCAAGTTGTTGCAATAGCATAAAAGAGCCTCTGTCTGTGCCATTCTCTAAAGAAGTACCTACCTTTTGCGCTACACAAAATGTGGCCTTTGATTTTTGGGCCTGATTTTTGATAATAATATAAGAAAGGCCGTTTGAGAGCGTGCCGCTTTTTACCCTTGGGTCTTCTGGCAGAGCAGATAAATCTTTGGTTGGAGATTGAGAAAAAAGCAGTAACGGACTTACGGCTGCAACAATAAAGGCTAATATGCGATATAGTTTTTTCATAATTGTCGGTATTGTTGCAAAATTAAGAATTATACGGAAATTTGCAGCGTTTGCCTTGTATGTTCATTTTTTTTATTTTTGCATTCGCTCATAGGAAAGAACGTTTAGAACAAAAAATTGATAGAGATGAAAAGATTTGTTAGAATTGTTTTAACCGCAACAGTGGCTCTGTTTGCGGGAAATGTTTTTGCTCAGGATATGAATCAGGCCGGAGAACTGTATCAGAAGGCTGTAGAAACATATCAGGCTGGCAATGAATTAGAAGCAGTTAAGAACTTCAAAGAGGCTCTTAAAATTGCAGAAGGAGCTGGAGAAGAGGGTGCTGAAATGGTTGCCAACTGCAAGGATATGATACCTCAAATACTTCTTGCTGCTGCAGGAAAATTTGTTGGCGCAAAAGATTATGCCAAGGCAGAAGAAATTTTTAAGGAAGTTGTTACTCTTGGCAGACAATTCGGTAATGAAGATATTGCCAAAAAAGCAGAGCTTACCCTTACTCAAATTCCTATGCAAGCAGGAGCAGATGCTCTCAACAATGGTAATACAGCAGAAGCTATTAGCTTGTTTGGCAAGGCTGTAGAACTTAACCCTGAGAATGCTACAGCCTACCTCTACTTAGGCATGGCTCATAACAGTGCAGACAATACAGATGAAGCCGAGAAGGCTCTCCTAAAGGCAAAAGAACTTGGAAATGATAAGGCTGAACAAGCTCTTATAGGTATGTTTATAAACAACGCAAATGATAACTACAAGGCAAAGAACTTTAAAGATGCTATAACCTTTGCAGAAAAAGCTCTTGCTTTTGGAGCCAATCCTTCTGCAAGCCAAATAGCCGGAGTTTCTGCTTACAACTTGAAAAACTGGTCTAAAGCTGCTACACACTTGAAGAATGCTCCTTCAAACAGCCAGTTCACTTATATGATAGGCACTTGCTACGAAAATTTGGGTAACAAGGCTCAAGCTTGTGCTTTCTTGAAGAAAATAGTTAACGACGCCAAATTTGGAGCAAATGCAAAAGCCAAAGTTGCAAAACTTGGTTGCTAATATATATGCCTGAGATAGAACTTCTTTCTCCTGCAAAAAACTTAGAAATCGGTATCGCGGCCATAAACTGCGGTGCCGATTCTGTTTATATTGCTGCCCAAAAGTATGGCGCAAGACAACAAGCCGGAAACTCATTCGAAGACATTGCCACTCTGTGCTCTTATGCTCATAAATATGGCGCCAAGGTTTTTCTGACCTTAAACACCATTCTATATGAGAACGAGTTATCAGAGGCCCAAAACTACATGTGGGAAGCCTATAACTGTGGAGTGGATGCCATTATTGCGCAAGATTTTTCTCTGCTCGAAATGAACCGCCCACCAATTCCTTTATTCGCTTCTACTCAAACCGATATCCGCACCCCCGAAAAAGCTCAGTTGTTGGAAAAATTGGGGTTTGAAAGATTGATTCTTGCCCGCGAACTTTCTTTAGAACAGATTTGTGAAATTCGTAAGGCTGTTTCTGTTCCTCTGGAGTTTTTTGTACATGGGGCTTTATGTGTCTGTTATAGTGGGCAATGCTATCTTTCGTGCTATTTGACTGGCAGAAGTGCCAATCGTGGAGAATGCGCTCAGGCATGCCGTTCCGAATACGATCTTATAGATGAAAACGGAACTCTTATAGCTCAAAAAGCTCACCTACTCTCTCTTAAAGACTTAAATCTATCAAACAGAATTTCAGACCTGATAGATGCCGGCATTTCGTCTTTTAAGATAGAAGGGCGGTTGAAAAACATCTCATACGTTAAAAACATTGTAAGAAAATATGATATTGCCATACAGGAAGTTCTTGGTCAAAAAAATTTTGATGGCAAAAACATTAAAAGAAGCGCTTATGGCAAAAGCCGGTGTAGTTTTATACCTAATGCAGATAAAACTTTTAACAGAGGCTATACAGAATTTTTCCTGAGTGGGAAAAGGAGCTATTTCAAAAGCCACGAAGCAGCAAAGGGCATAGGAGAGTATATTGGTACAGTTACCGATATTAAAGGCGGTGGAAATTCGTTTGTACGCTTTACATACAAAGCAGATTCGGCCTCTCCTAAAAAAGAGATACACAATTCAGACGGACTCTGTTTTGCCGGGCATGGAAGGATAACAAGCGGCAATAGAGCAAACAGTTGTAGTGCAAATTCCGTAGAGCTTTTTATAAAACAGGCCGAGTTTAAAAAGGGCGACAAAATCTATAGAAATTTCGATGCCGAATTTGAAAAACAGATAGCTACGGTTCCACAAAGACTCATAGATGTTTTATTAGAAGTTGTACTTTTTCCGAATAGCATAAACATTACGGCCTTTGCAGAAGATTTCAGAATAACAAAATCTTTTGAGATTAAGGCAGAGACGGCCCGTAACCCTCAATCTGCAAAAGATTTGATAAAAAGGCAGTTAGGTAAAACATCGCTACATTTTTCATTTGCTGTAAACAATATACAAGCAGATGAGTTTTATTTTTATAAAACAGCATCTTTGAATGCAATAAGAAATGAATTGGCTATTTATCTGCAATCTTCTTTGGAAGAACGCAGAAAGCAAAAGCCAGAAACAAACAAAAGCCTCGATGAGGCGAAAATATCCGAACAAGAGAGTTATGCCCAAGTGTGCAGCAACTCCTACCTTAGCAACTGCGCCAATAGCTTGTCGGCAGCTGTCTATAAAAAAATAGGCATACCAAATATAGAGCCTGCATATGAACAGCAACCGCCACAGAAAGCTGTTCTTATGAGGTGCAAGTATTGCATAAGATACCAACTTGGCTTATGCCCAAACGATGGCAAAAAGTTATTTCTGGTAAACGGAAACATAAAATTACCTATAGATTTCAATTGCAGTAAATGCGAAATGAGTATTCTTGCACAATAAAATTTCAAATAAATCAAAACGATTTGTAATTTTGCGGGAGTATGATTTTTTCTGAGATTCCCGGACATAAAGAGTTAGTAAACATGATGAGGAATATGGTTCAACAAGACCGTATGCCTCACGCCATACTTTTCTCAGAACAAAGTGGATACGGAGCTTTACCCATAGCTTTGGCAACCATTCAGTTTCTTTTCTGCAAAACCAGAAAAGCCTTGGCCAGCGGCGATGATACATGGGTTGTTAAAGGTTTGTTTGGAGACGAGCCACAGAGTCTGCCCACAGACGATAGCTGCCAGGTCTGCTCTTCTTGTATAAAAATACGCAACCTTACTCATCCCGATTTCTATTTTATTTTTCCAATAAACACAACCCAGATTATTGAAAAAGGAAAGAAAGTATCCATAGACGCATATTACGAACTATTTCGCAATCTGGTAAAAGAAAATCCGTATTTCAGCGAGAAAGACCTATACAAGGCTATGGAGCTCGACAATAAACTTGGTTTTATTGGAGTAAATGAAGCAAATTGGCTTATAGACAAGTTGAGTTTTAGCTCTTATGAGGGGGGGGCAAAGGTTGTGCTGGTAATGTTTCCGGAAAGAATGAATCTCGATGCTGCAAACAAACTGCTAAAAAGCATAGAAGAACCTACTGCGGATACTTATTTTCTGATGATAACCCACGATCCGGGAAAGATTATCCAAACAATAAAAAGCAGATGCCGCCAAATAGAAGTGCCTCCTATTGATAAAGATACCTTGGCCGCTATTATTGCAGACAAATATCATATAGACTCCACCGAAGCCCAGCTTTGGGCTGAGTGTTCACAAGGCAGTTTAGGTAGAGCCGTAGAGTTGATAAACGAGGAAGAAGAAGAAAAAGAAGATATTGAAAGTTTCCTGCAAATACTCCGTTTTGCCATAGATAAAGAACTAACTTCGCTTATTCCTATGGCTGCCGATCTTGCAAAAAGAGGAAAAGAGTCTCAGAAGAATTTTTGTGTTAACGCACTAAAAATTCTCAGACAGTTATATATGCTCAACCTTGGGAAAAAAGACATTGCCTATATAAACCCAAGCTATGTACAATCCTTGGAAGACATTGCCAAACAACTGAATACAGAAGTATTTAAACAATATTACGATATATTAAACAATGCCATAGAATGCATACAACGAAATGTGAATGCAAAATTTGTATTCAGCGATTTATGCAATGCTATTTATCAAAATTCCTGACTTTATGACAAAAAAAGATATTGTTTTTGATTGCCACCGCGGATGTCAGACTTCCGTTGAAACAGACGGGCAGTTCTCTTGCTCCTATAATCCAAGATGCTGCAAAAGGGGCGTATTTGACTGGCTGCAAGGTATTCCAGACGATGAGATGGAAAATCTGTTTGAGGTCAGATTTAAGAATACCAGAAAAGGCATATATCTAAATACCTCCGGACAAATAATAAGGCAAGGAGATCTTGTTGTTACAGAAGCACAAAATGGATGCGATGTAGGATTTATCACCCTGTCCGGGGCGATGATTGCACACCAGCTAAAAAGAAACAAAATAGAGCATAATTCATACGAATTCAAGAGAATATACAGAAAGGCCAAGCCTCAAGATATATTAAAGTGGCAGGAAGCTATTGCAAGGGAACATAAAACAATGATACGCGCCAGAGAAATTGCAGAAAAGCTTGGTCTTGAGATGAAAATTGGAGATGTTGAATTTCAAGGAGATGGAACCAAAGCTATCTTCTATTACATTGCGGATGGACGTGTAGATTTCCGTCAGTTGATAAAAGACTTTGCAGAAGAGTTCCATATCAGAATAGAGATGAAGCAGATAGGAGCTCGCCAAGAAGCTGGTTTGATTGGTGGCATCGGAGTTTGTGGACAACCTCTCTGCTGCTCCAGATATATGCATAATTTCCAGTCTATTACAACAGCAGCTGCTCGATGCCAAGATTTGTCTCTCAATCCTCAGAAGCTGGCCGGCCAATGTGGAAAGCTCAAATGCTGCATCAATTACGAAGCTCCTGTTTACTTAGATGCAAAGGAAAAAATGCCTCGTCTTACAGAATATCTTCATCTGGAAGACGGAGATGTAAAGGCCATAAAATCAGATGTTCTCAAGGGAATTATCTGGCTATGTTATGTAGATAGAGATTCGGACGAAGCCTACCCTATTACTATAGATAAAATTGCGGAAATACAAGAACTTAACCGCTCTGGCAAAAAAGGCGCATCTATATCAGGAGCTAAAAAAGACAAGGTTATAGATTTCAAGAGTGCTGCAGGAGAAGATAGTATTACCAGATTTGACGATATTAAAAAGAAGAGAAGAGGCGGAAAGCCACGTCATAAACAACCCAAGAAAAAATGACAAACAAAGTGCTGGTTTCTCTTTTGATCGGTTTGCTGTTTGTTTGTTCTTGTAGTGAACCGCTTAAAGAAAGGTCTTTTAGAAATGTAGAGGGGTTGGATGGATGGAAGCTCAACGATACCCTCAAATTATCTATAGATCTACGCCAACCCATACACAGCACCATTTTTTTTCTGCAAGCCCAAACCACGGAGTCTGCCTTTAGAGAAAACGTGTCGGAATTTATGGTCTTCATTACTTTTGAATCTCCTATTGGAAGAACTTATAGAGATACCGCTATCCTTAATCTGCAACAAGGCTCTGTTATTGAAAAGAATGGAGAATATCAGATTCAATGGCCATATCTGGAGAGCACACGGTTCAATACGGAAGGATTATGGCATATCTATATCCGCAGAGCCACTGAAGATAATCCTATATACAAAACAATTCAGGGAATGGGTATTGCCATTTCTACAGAGATTAATTCATAGTCGTGATAATATGAGCAGCATAGGCAAACAGGAAAAGTTCCGGCAGAATTCAACCTTCAAGTGCCTTATTCAACCAAATATGCAAGAGGTTTTTAGAAAAGACTACTTTCTAAAAGGCAAATGGAAACAAGACATATTTGGCAACAACAATCCAATTACTTTAGAGTTGGGATGCGGCAAGGGAGAATATACGGTTGCCATGGCTAAACTCTATCCGCAAAGAAATTTCATTGGCATAGATATTAAGGGGGCAAGGCTTTGGAAAGGGGCTAAGGCAGTAGAAGAAAGTGCATTACAGAATGTGAAATTCATTCGCACCAACATAGATTTTATAGAATGGCTCTTTGGTAAGGATGAGATAGATTCTATATGGATAACATTTGCAGATCCTCAGCTACACTCCCCAAGAAAAAGGCTTTCCAGCACTATGTTTTTAGAAAGATATAGAAAGTTTCTAAGCTTAGATGGTTTAGTTCATTTAAAAACAGACAGCCGATTTCTGCACCAATATACAAGAGCCTTAATAGAGCAGAATGGGCTCAAAGAAATATGTTGCAGTACAGATATTTATACCGAAAACAACCCCCTATTTCCGGCAGAGCTAAAATCTATACAAACCTTTTATGAGCAGTATTTTCTAAAGATGGGCCTGCCAATAACATACACTTGCTTCTGCTTAGAAGGAAATAGCTCTCCAAGAACAAAGCCCTTGGTAGAACCTCTATGGGATGTAGAGTTTTGGTTGGAGGTAGAAAAAAAGGGAAGAATTTCCGGAAGAATAAGATAGAAAATTACTTGCTGCGTTCGCCTATATATATTGCGTAGTTTTTAAGCATTTCTTTCTCCCGACAAGCAGGAAGTGGTTCTAATGCTCTTATGGCAAGCGATATAAAACTCTCCAATTTAGATTGGGCATACTCTATACCATTGTGGGCGTGAACAAATTCAATAACTTTTTTAACAATTTCATCCTCCTGCAACTTTTCTACTCCGCCTATACGCTTTATGTCAGATAAAATATGTTTGGCAAGCTGCTCGTTTTGCTGCATGGCTCCCAATAATGGCAAAGTAAGCTTCCTTTCTTTTATATCTGCACCCGCCGGTTTGCCGGTTTTCAGATGCAGAGAATAATCTAAAACATCATCTCTAATCTGAAATGCCATACCTATGTTTTCGGCATAAACACTTACAGCATCTATAGTTGCGGCATCTGCTCCTACGGCAGAGGCAGACGATTTAAGGCTTGCAAGAAACAATGCAGCTGTTTTGCCAAATATTATACTGTAGTATTCCTGTTCTGTGGTATCGAGATTCTCAGCTTTTTGCAATTGCAATAATTCTCCCTCGCTCATCTGCTGCACAGCCTTGGCAAAGTTCAATATATTTTCCTGCTTACAGTTGGCTGTTAAGATGGCGAGAGCTCGGCTTAACCAAAAATCTCCCGTAAGAACAGCTGCACCCGGAGAATACTTAGAAGAAACCGTAAGATGTCCGCGGCGCATACAAGCCTCATCTACAACATCGTCGTGCATTAATGTTGCAGTGTGCAACATCTCGGCGGCGGCTGCACAATAAAAACTTTCTGCATTCAGATTTCCACAACACCTACCCACAAGCAAAGAAAGTACGGGGCGAATTTCTTTACCCCTGCCTCCCAATACGTACCTGTTAATCTGCTCAAGATAAGGTTCGTTTGAGTGGATTGCTAAATTTAGGGTCTGACGATATTTTTCAAAGTCAGACCCTAAATATACTATTGCTTTATCTGAATCAGTCATCAAATATCAGAAAGTATAGGCTAAAGAAAATTCTATACCTCTACCCTTAGACGCTTTCCATTCGTCACCGGCTACAGGTATGCCTTTGTTGCCATCGCCCACTCTTGTAAAGTCCCAGTTGTATCTGGCATTGAACTGAAAGCGCCATACATCTACACCAGCACCTACACCTATACCGCCGGCAAATCTGTTTATATCGTCCCAGTTACCAACGTTATTACTCTTTCCAAGGGCGTAGCTTATATAAGGCACCAATTGAACAAATGGCCTGGCTATTACTAAATTAGGACCATACTGCAAACTCACCGGAAGCTGCATAAACTGCATGCTGTATTTTCCATTGCTTGTTGGATCGCCTGTGCTCTTAGCCTCAAGTCTGGCCTCCTTGGAAACATATAAAAGTTCCGGTTGTATCACCATGCCCGGAGTAAGATGCACCTTGTAAAGAACACCGGCCTGAAAACCAACATTGTCTTTAAGTTTAAAATCTTTAAT
>ONYJ01000065.1 GCA_900322025.1 uncultured Bacteroidales bacterium
GGTACTCGCAGATTTTAGGGAAATCATTAACCTGATAATAAGGAGCGTAATTATTCCTTTGTTGCCGTTTTACATATTTGGGATTTTTCTCATTCTTGGAATAGATGGTCAGGTGGCAGCTATTCTGAAACTGTTTGTTAAAGTAATTGTAATAATTTTTATAATGCATATAAGCCTGCTGCTAATACAGTTTATAGTGGCGGGTATTGTGAGTGGTAAGAATCCTTTCAAGTGTCTTTGGAATATGCTGCCGGCGTATGTTACAGCACTTGGCACTCAGTCTTCTGCGGCCACTATACCGGTAACTTTGCAGCAGGTTAGAAAAAACGGAGTGGATAATGGGGTTTCTTCTTTTACGGTGCCGTTGTGTGCAACCATTCATCTTAGTGGCAGTATGCTGAAAATAGTGGCCTGTGCGTTTGCCATAATGTGGATGGCCGGCTTATCTGTGAACATAGCTCTTTACTCGGGTTTTATATTTATGCTGGCTATAACAATGGTGGCGGCGCCCGGGGTTCCCGGCGGAGCTATTATGGCAGCTCTTGCCGTTCTGGAGGAGATTCTTGGCTTTGATGCTACCTTACAGGCACTTATGATAGCACTCTATATAACCATGGATAGCTTTGGTACAGCCTGCAATGTAACCGGAGATGGGGCTATAGCCTTAATTGTAGATAAAGCCTACAAATTTGGCGAACAGCCTAACAAAAAAGCATAATATCCAATATTTGGTTAAAGATTTTTCTTTTTTCTTAAAAATTTATTGAATTTGATAATTGTAAAGATATTTTGTTATATCTTTATGCCCCGTATTCAAAATAGCAGAACAACTACATTACACTTATGAAAATATCGTCTGTTGAGGATTTGAAAAAAATCCGGGAAAAAGCGAGTGTCCTGTTAAGCCCCAGAGAAGAGGGTGATAAGCAAGATTCATCTGCATGTTGCGGCCTTGAAAAAGGTACAGCTCATATGCAGATATTAACTTGCGGAGGTACAGGATGTAAGGCTTCGCAAAGCCATCTGATAGCTGAAAACTTCAAGAAACTTATTGCAGAGCACAAACTCGAGAGTAAATTGGAGGTTATAACAACCGGTTGCTTTGGTTTTTGTGAAAAAGGTCCTATTGTCAAGATTATTCCAGACAATACCTTCTACACACAGGTTAAACCCGATGATGTAGAAGAAATTTTTACAGAGCATATTCTTGGTGGAAGGAGAGTAGAAAAACTCTTGTATGCAGACCCTAAAACTAACAAGTTTGTGTCTGACTCTAAGCACATGGATTTCTACAGAAAGCAAGTTAGAATTGCCCTTAGAAATTGTGGAATGATAGACCCTGAAAATATCGAGGAGTATATAGCTCGCGATGGTTATTTTGCGCTGGCTTCTTGCTTGTTAGATAGAAAACCAGAGGCTGTTGTAGAAGAAATTAAGAAGTCTGGTTTGAGAGGAAGAGGTGGTGGAGGTTTCCCTACAGGAATGAAGTGGGAAATTGCTGCAAAGAACAAGGCAGACGAAAAATATGTTGTATGTAATGCAGACGAAGGCGACCCTGGTGCCTTTATGGACCGCTCAATAATGGAGGGCGACCCTCATTCAATTGTTGAGGCTATGGAGATTTGCGGTTATGCTACCGGAGCATCCAATGGTTTGGTGTATATCAGAGCAGAGTATCCGCTTGCTGTAGAGCGTTTGAAGATAGCCATTAAGCAGGCAAGAGAGCGTGGCCTTTTGGGTAAGAATGTTTTAGGTACAGACTTCTCGTTTGATATAGATATTAGATATGGTGCAGGTGCCTTTGTCTGCGGAGAAGAAACTGCGCTTATCCATTCTATGGAAGGAAAGCGTGGTGAGCCAACCCTCAAACCGCCATTCCCTGCAGAAAGCGGTTACAATGGTAAACCTACCAATGTAAATAATGTAGAAACATTTGCAAACATACCAATAATAATAACAAAGGGTGCAGATTGGTTTGCTTCTATCGGAAGTGAAAAATCTAAAGGTACTAAGGTATTTGCGCTTGCCGGAAAAATCAACAATGTAGGTCTTATAGAAGTTCCTATGGGTACTACCCTTAGAGAGGTTATATTTGATATCGGTGGTGGTATTAAAGGCGGTAAGAAGTTTAAAGCTGTGCAGACCGGTGGACCTTCCGGAGGCTGTTTAACAGAAAAACATCTCGACACTCCTATAGATTTCGACACCTTGACTGCTGCCGGCAGTATGATGGGTTCCGGTGGTATGATAGTTATGGACGAAGATAACTGTATGGTTTCGGTAGCCCGTTTCTATCTCGACTTTATAGTAGAGGAATCTTGCGGTAAATGTACTCCTTGTAGAATAGGTAACAAGAGAATGTATGAGATTTTGGATAAGATAACAGCCGGAAACGGTACAGTAGAAGATCTGAACAAACTCAAGACTCTTGCCGGAGTTATAAAAGATACAGCACTTTGCGGACTTGGACAAACATCTCCAAATCCGGTGCTTTCTACTCTTAGCAACTTCTACGATGAATATCTTGAGCATGTGAAGGATAAGAAGTGTAGGGCTAAGGAATGTAAGTCTTTGCTTACTTATCTGATCAATCCGGAAAAATGTGTTGGTTGTCATCTTTGCGCAATTAACTGTCCGGCAGATGCAATAGAGGGCTCTCCAAGAAAGCCTCACGTAATACTGTTCTCAAAATGTATTAAGTGCGGAATGTGTATGTCTCGTTGTAAATTCAAGGCAATTAGTGTAAGATAAAACCTTAGGAAGATGGAACATAAGAATATATCATTGATAATAGATAATCATAAGGTCGTAGTTCCTGAAGATACTACGATTTTAGATGCGGCTAAAAGTATCGGAATCAATATTCCCACACTTTGCCACATGCACTTAAAGGGCACTTGCGCAGACAACCATCCGGCTTCTTGCCGTGTGTGCGTGGTTGAGGTTAAGGGCAGAAGAAATCTTGCACCGGCTTGTAGCACAAAATGTGCTGATGGCATGGAAGTAAAGACAAGTTCTATAAGGGTTATCAGAGCCAGAAAAACAGTAATAGAACTGATGCTCTCAGATCATCCTAATGAGTGTCTTTCATGCCCTAAGAGCGGCAAGTGTGAGTTACAGGCAGTAACCCAGCACCTTTCTATAAACGAAACTCCTTTCTCCGGAGAACTTTCTCTTAGAAAAAAAGAAATGACGGCTTCCATAGTAAGAAATATGGACAAGTGTATTTATTGCCGTCGTTGCGAAACCATGTGTAATGTATATCAGTCTGTAGGAGCATTAGGAGCAGTTGGTAGAGGATTTAATACAACCATAGCTCCAACATTCGACAGAATGCTTAAAGATACAGATTGTACATATTGCGGCCAGTGTGTTGCTGTATGTCCTGTAGGAGCTCTAACAGAACGCACTTATACAGACCAACTTATAGACGATCTTGAGAATCCGGATAAGGTTGTAATCGTGCAGGTTGCACCAGCTGTGAGAGTTGCTCTCGGTGAGGAATTTGGCAATGCTCCCGGAACTATAGTAACCGGAAAGTTGGTTTCTGCTCTAAAAGATGTAGGTTTCGACTATGTGTTTGATACTGATTTTTCAGCAGATGCTACCATTATGGAGGAAGGAAGCGAGCTGTTAGACAGACTCTCAAAGTTCCTCAGTGGCGATAAGAAGGTTCCTATTCCATTGATGACTTCTTGCTGCCCTGCATGGGTTAATTTCTATGAGCATAACTTCCCTGATTTGCTCCATATACCTTCTACAGCAAGATCTCCACAGCAGATGTTTGGTGCTATAGCTAAAACATACTGGGCAGAAAAGATGCAGATTAGCAGAGATAAACTGGTAGTTGTGTCTGTGATGCCTTGCGTGGCCAAGAAGTTCGAGTGCCAGAGACCGGAGTTCTCTACTAACAAGAATCCGGATGTAGATTACTCAATTACTACAAGAGAGCTTGCTACTCTTATCCGTAGAGCAAACATCAATTTTGATGCGCTCCCTAAGATGGAATTCGATAATCCATTAGGAGAGAGCACCGGCGCTGCAGCAATATTCGGTTCTACGGGTGGTGTTTTGGAGGCTGCTCTCAGAACAGCATACGAAATCTACACAAAGAAACCGCTTCCTAAGATAGATTTTGAAGATGTCAGGGGTATGGATAGCGTAAGAAGCGCAACCATAGATCTTAACGGCTTTGCTCTAAATGTAGCCATAGCCTACGGGCTTGGTAATGCCCGCAAACTTATGGAAGAGATTAGGGCCGGTAAGTGCAAATATCATGTTATTGAGATAATGGCTTGCCCGGGTGGTTGTATAGGTGGTGGTGGACAGCCACTGCACCATGGCGACTTCGAAATCATCAAGGCTCGTCAGAAGGCTATATATGAAGAAGACAGAAATATGCCAATACGTAAGAGTCACGAAAATTCCAGCGTTATCAAGATGTATGAAGAATTTTTCGGCAAACCTCTAAGCGAGAAGGCGCATGAACTTCTACATACTCATTACTCAGATAAGACCATCAAATATTAGCAGCTAAAATACAGAAAGATATGGCAGAAAAGTTAAGTTGCAGCGTTGTTGATAAGATAAAGGCAATTTGCGATAAGTTTGACAACAAGCCAGGAGAACTTATAAATATTCTCCACGAAGCTCAGCACACATTAGGTTACCTTCCGATGGAGGTACAGGCGATAATTGCTGAAAAGTTAGGCATACCTGTAAACAGAGTTTATGGTGTGGTTACTTTTTATGCATTTTTTACTATGACTCCAAAAGGAAAGCATCCTATATCAATTTGTATGGGAACAGCTTGCTATGTAAGAGGTTCAGAAAAAATATTGGATGAGTTTAAGAGAACTCTTGGTATTGAAGTAGGGGAAACTACTGCCGATGGTAAGTTTTCTTTAGACTGCCTAAGGTGCGTAGGAGCTTGTGGTCTTGCTCCGGTGGCTATGGTAGGCGACAAAGTTTTCGGACATCTTCAACTATCTGACGTTAAGCGAATAGTAAAAGAGTTTTCAGAAGATTAATAGTGTTATATATACCTAAGAAAAGAGGGGATGGCCTTGTGGTCATCCCCTCTTTTTATAACGGTAACAAGTTTTTATTTAGCGTAAGCTACAGATCTCGATTCCCTGATAACCGTAATCTTAACTTGTCCCGGATAGGTCATTTCGTTGTGGATGCGCTTAGCTATTTCGGCCGACAATGTTTCTATATCCTTATCTGTAACCTGCTCGCTACCAACAATAACTCTAAGTTCTCTACCGGCCTGAATTGCATAAGTCTTAGTTACACCATTGTAAGACAGGGCAATGTCTTCCATATCTTTCAGCCTCTTGATGTAACTCTCTATCACCTCTCTTCTTGCTCCTGGTCTTGCACCGGAAATAGCATCGGCTACCATTACAAGCGGGGAGATTAGGGAGGTCATCTCTATTTCTTCATGATGAGCTCCTATGGCATTGCAAATCTCCGGCTTTTCCTTGTATTTTTCAGCCATCTTCATACCTAACATTGCGTGTGGCAATTCCGGATCTTCTTCGCATACTTTGCCTATATCGTGAAGCAGACCTGCTCTTTTAGCCACCTTGGCGTTAAGCCCTAATTCGGAAGCCATTGTAGCACAGATGTTGGCAACTTCTCTTGAGTGCTGTAGCAGATTCTGGCCATAAGAAGAGCGGTATTTCATTCGTCCTACAAGCTTTACTAACTCCAGATTTAGGCCATGAATACCAAGGTCTATGCATGTTCTTTTTCCTATTTCCAGAATCTCGTCCTCCAACTGCTTCTTAACCTTTTCTACAACTTCTTCTATTCTGGCAGGATGTATTCTGCCGTCTGCTACAAGTTGATGTAGGGCAAGCCTTGCTACCTCTCTTCTTACAGGGTCGAATGCCGATAACAAGATGGCTTCCGGAGTATCATCTACAACAATTTCTACTCCTGTAGCGGCTTCAAGAGCTCTGATATTTCTACCTTCACGCCCTATAATCCTACCTTTGATTTCGTCGTTATCTATATTGAATACAGTAACAGCATTCTCTATAGCTACTTCGGGAGCTGTTCTTTGTATAGTGTTGATAACTATTCTCTTAGCTTCTTTAGAGGCACTTAGTCTGGCCTCGTCCATAACATCGTTGATATAAGATTGTGCATCTGTACGGGCTTCGGCCTTCATGGCTTCCATCAGTTGCTTTTTAGCCTCGTCTGCACTCATTCCGGCAATATTCTCTATTTTAACAATTTCTTGCTGGCGAAGCTTTTCGTACTCTTCGTGCTTTCTGGCTACTAAGTCTGTCTGAAGCTTCAGATTATTGCGAATGGCTTCTATTTCTTTCTCCTTTCTGTTTAAATCGGAGTGTTGTTGATTTAACTGCAATTCTCTTTGTTTCAGTTTGTTTTCGGAATCTCTCAGAGAATTGTTTTTACTGTTTATGTACTGTTCGTGCTCGGTTTTGAGCTGTAGAAACTTTTCCTTTGCCTGGAATATCTTCTCTTTTTTTATGTCTTCTCCTTCCTTTTCTGCTTCCTGAAGAATCTTAGCTTTCTTGTTCTTCAGTACTATAGGGCGTACAATTAAAAAACCGAGAATCAATCCTACGACAAACGCGCCAAGTGGTATTAGAATTTGGTCCATAATTAGTTTGTTATATATATATTAAAAAAGCGACAGGAGAACTGTTCTCGAAAAATCTTAATAGTTAAGATTTGGGCTCTGTCTTAGACGCTGGTTTCCAACGTCCCGCATGCGGAATCCCCCTAAAGGTAACCTAGGCCTGCCATTGTCTAACCTTGTAGAACCCGGGATTGTTTTAGTGTTGATTTTCGCAAAGAGTCTCCTATCGCTAAATGTTCATCTGTTATTATGCTGGAGGTATTCTGAGAGTTGAGAATTGATCTCTTTTAAGGCAACCATTGTGTCTTCGCTATCGCTCTCTTTTCTTAACGAATTCATAACCAGCTTAATCATAACGGCTATGAGAATCTTGTTATAGTCTGAGGATATATTGGCTCGGTTCCTTCTGAACACTTCTATTTCATTGTTGATGATTTCTTCTGCCTTTTGGAGTAGTTCCGCCTCGGTAGAAGAACAGTTGTATTTCAGGGATATCCCATCTATAACCACTGTTAGCTGTATGTTGCTCTTTTTAAGTGCCATATCAATCGTTCAACAATGAGATACATTTGTCAATCTCCTTAACAAGCTTTCCGAGTTTTCTCTTGGCTCTCTTATCCGACCCTGCCCCCGAAAGTAAAGCTTGTTTCAGCTCATAATGCTCCAATTTCTTTTCCTGTTCTGCTATTTTATTTTTTGCGTTTTGTAACTCTATTTTAGTTTTGTTGAGTTCGGCCAGATAATCCGAGCGATCTCTTGCCGCTAATTCAAATCTTCTAACCAACTCTTGAATAAGCTTCTCGAGCTGATCTAAAGTTTTTTCTGTTTCGTTTTTCAAGGCCATAACTCGCAGCAAATTTAATCAAAAAATAGATTAATCTGCATCGCCATTATAAAAATTGAATCCCTTCTTTATTCCGGAAATTACATAGTCCCATCTTAAAATTATACCTATGAGACATATAATGGCAATGAGTACCAGAGCCTTCATTGAAGGATCGAGTTCTCTCCACAGGTTAACTAATTTTTTCATAATACATTACGGTGCTAATTCTTATCTATTTTTACTCTTGCTCCCACCACACAAACATCTCTTTCGTTGCCGAATATAGGGTTGAGTTCTATTCGTGTAATTTCCGGTACTGCGAGGCAAAGGGCAGACAATCTTCTTATTATATCGCCAAACATCACTTCATTTACTCCTTCTTGCTCTCTGTATCCTTTTATGATAGGGTAGGCTTTTAGCGATTGAATCATTTGCTCTGCCTCTGCTGCAGATATAGGAGAAAGGCAATAACTTATGTCTTGCATGGCATCGGCAAAAATACCTCCCAAAGAACATGAAACGAGAGGTGGAAAGTTTGGTTCTCTTACGCAGGATACTTGCAGTTCGGTTACATGATCGTCTATCATTGGCTGAACAATAAAGCCGGTAACTCCTTCTATATTACTCATTCTGCGATATTCTGAAACCAATGTGTGCTCGTCTGTTATGTTTAGCGATACTCCATCTACCTCGGTTTTATGGAGTGGCCCCAGCACCTTGAGTACAACCGGATACCCTATGCTAACAGCTGCATTTATGGCTTCTTCTTCCTCCAAGGCTACATGCTGCCCCAGTCTGTTTATGCCGCTGGCATCGAGAAGCTCCTGAACCATAAAAGCCGGCATAAAACCGTTGGGAGATTCGTCTATAATTCTTTTTATGAGATACTTGTCTATGGCCGGCAACGAGCCTTCTTCTTTAATCATAGGGGCATTTATCACTTTTGCCAAAGCCCTTCCAAATATCACTTCGTCTGTAAATGAAATGCCTCCTTGATGGTGGAATTCCTTTATCAGTTCTTCGTATGAACTTTCCGAAACAAACAGAGGATAAACAGGTTTTTTAGTCTGGCGTATTTTTCTGAAGATAACATTAGAAACCTCAGAGCTGTTGCTGGTTTCTTTCTCCCCGAATATAACTACTGTTCCATCTATGTCTGGATTCTTTTCATTTGCATCTACAAGCGATGATAGATGTCCGGAAGTTTTGCCAAAACTATAGTCTTCGAAAAACAGTGTAGGCACATTAACTCCGTTCTGTCTGAGCACATCGGCCAGTAATACTGCAGGGCCGCCGGCCTGTGTGAGAATGGATATGTTCTTTCCATTTGGTCTTCCCTTTGATAAGATGGAAACTATGTTAACCATTTCCTCTACATCGTATGCTCTTATAATACCGCATTTAGAAAACAGGGCGGCCACAACTTCGTTGGGCGAGGCCAAAACGCCTACTATAGACGCCCCTTTTCCTATGAGAGAGCGGCATTTGGTAATCATGGTCTGAGAGTTTGCAATGCGCTCTATATATATGGCAATTACTCTGTGGGCTTTGTTGTTATTACTCCAGTTATCGTCCATCCACTCCAGAATCTCTTCTATGGTGGTGAGCGGCGAATAACCTAACGAATATACCTCGCCTATATTAAAGCCGTAAACGCCGGAGCTTTCTGTAATCTTAGAAATAATGGTTCTCGAAGATGATATAATTTGGATATTACCATCTTTTTTAACGGAAGATTTTGTGTATAGACCACAGAAATTTTTGTTTGCTATGCCGGCAGAATTAGGACCTATCAAGGTTACTCTAAAATCGCTGCATAGTTTGCGTGTTTGTATAAGAGCCTCTCTTTCTGTTATTTTAGCAGATGAAATCTTGTCTGGAAAAACCACAATAGCCTTGCAGGTTTTTTTCATGCACAGGATTTGGATGTCTTCGAATATGCTACCGTTATCTTCTGCCATAAAAGCAAGATCTGTATCCGGAATGTCTTGTATTTTCTTGTAGGTGCTTATTCCCTGCACAGAACTTGAATTTTCTGATACTACATATATATTACCCTCATAATTATTGATTATAAGGTTCTTCAGCAGATTACCGCCTGGAGAAAGAATGTCATTTGATGCTCCTATTATTGCAATGCTCTTTGGAGCTACCAACTCTTTTGAAATCATACGCACTATATAACTTATTCCACAAAATTAGTAAAAGAGAACAGACTAGTGTGAATATTTTTGTAAATTGTGCCGCAAATAGCATATCGATGAATAGCATACTAATCAAAGACATATATTTAGGTGGAAACTCTACGGACATTCTTATAGAAAACAACCGAATAAGCAGAATTTGCGAGAATATTGCTTTACCTCCGGAGTGTAAGCCGGAGATAATAGACGGTAGGGGAAAGGCTGTAATTCCGGGCTTTGCAAATATGCACACTCACGCCGCCATGACGATAATGAGAGGAGCTAAGGAGGATATGTGTCTGCATGATTGGTCGGAATCGATATGGAAGCTTGAGGAGCATTTAGACGATGAACTTATTTATTGGGGCACCAAATTGGCCTGCATAGAAATGCTCAAGACCGGAACCACTTTGTTCAACGACCAGTATTTTTTTATAGAATCGGCAGTAAAGGCTGCAAGTCAGATGGGTATAAGAGGGGCACATTCTTTTGTATTTATAGACTTGGGTGATAAGGACAAGGCTGTGAAGCAACGCGAGGCCTGCATTAAAACTTATGAGGAATCTAAGAATTGGGGCGATACTGCCATTTTTGAGATAGGTATTCATGCTGCATATACTGTATGCAAGGAGAATATTATATGGGCGTGTAATTTTGCGGCCGAGCACGGTCTTAAAGTGCACATTCATATAGGAGAAACTTCTCAGGAATTGCAAGACTGTCTGCGTATCCATGGTTGTACTCCGGTAGAATATTTAGACCGGCTGGGCATATTTTCTCCAGATATAATAGCGGCGCATTGTATATGGCTCAGCGATTCAGACATACAAGTGCTTGGGCGTAATAAGGTGAACGTGGCTCATAACATCAATTCCAACCTAAAACTCGCATCGGGATACAAATTCAAATTCCAAGAGTTGATAGGAGCCGGAGTTAATGTATGTTTAGGGACAGACGGAGTGGCTTCTTCCAATAATTTGGACATAATGGAAGCCATGAAGACTACGGCACTGGTACAGAAGGCATGGAGAAAAGATCCGTCTGCAATTACACTTTCTCAGCTTATAGAGAGTGCCACAAAGAATGGTTATAGGGCTTTCTCTTTGGAGGGAGGAGAAGTAAAGGAGGGAATGCTTGCTGATTTATCTATCATAGATATAGACAACTACAGCTTTACTCCTAATATA
>ONYJ01000043.1 GCA_900322025.1 uncultured Bacteroidales bacterium
ATCATCATACTGCAAGGCCTTATAAACGGTTTGTTTGTGCAGTGGAAGCGGATAATATATCATAGATGGTATGCCGTGCTCCGCCAGATATGTTTTTAGAATGTCTCTGTCTTTCTGCTCATTAAGCCTGATAGTGTACTGTGCCCAACTGGAGCGGTAACCATCAGGAACTATTGGCAGATGTATTCCTTTAGTCTCGAATAAAGAGGTTGAGAGATTTGTGGTATATTGCCGAGCAGCTCTGTTGATATCATCCAACTCAAAGTTCCTAAATGCCTTTAGCTTAACGCCGAGTATTGCAGCTTGCAAAGTATCTAATCTGGAATTCAGGCCCACCCTAACATTGTCGTATTTAGAATTTCCCCTACCATGCACACATAAAGAACGAGCCAACTCTGCCCATTGATTGTTATCGGTAAAAATGGCTCCTCCATCGCCATAGCAGCCAAGAGGCTTAGATGGGAAAAACGAGGTTGTAGATATATCGCCGAAGCTGCAATTCATTTTGCCTTTTGTACTTCCTCCAAAACCTTGCGCCCCATCTTCCAAAAGATACAACCCGTATTTTTCTTTAATCTTTTGTATTTCAGTATAATTGGCTGGCAAACCAAAAAGATCTACAGCTATTATGGCTTTGGGGATAAGTTTCTTTTCCGATATCGTTCTCTGTATGGCCTGTTCAAGGCTTCGGGCATCTGCATTGAAAGTATCTTTATCCACATCATAGAACACTGGTGTAGCACCTTCTTCAGATACTACCTCGGCAGAGGCAAAAAAAGTAAAATCAGGCACAAATACAGCATCTCCAAGCCCTATATTCCATATTTTGAGGGCTATGGTAAGGGCATCTGTACCATTTGCACAAGATATGCAGTGCTTTACACCTACATAGTCTGCCAGCTGCTGCTCCAGTTCGCCTACCTGCGGACCTGCTATAAAAGCAGAAGATGCGGCCACCGATTTAATGGCTTCATCTATTTCTTTATGTAGGAAGTTATACTGCCTCCTTAAATCTCTGAATTGCATTTTGGGATAGCTTAAAGTCTTCCATCTACTATGTTACGAGGAAGAATTGCCTTAACATCGTATATTACATGTGTAGGATTAAGCAACTTATCAAAGTCTATTTCTAACTGGCGGAACTGGCGGTGCCCTACCGCTACTATAGCAGCATCAAACTTGTCGTTAGGCAATGTGTTGGTTATATCTATACCATATTCCTTTTTAACTATGGCCGGATCGGCCCATGGGTCGTAAACAAAAATATCGGCATTATATTCCGTTAAAGCATGATATATGTCTATTACCCGTGTATTTCTCACATCGGGGCAATTCTCCTTAAAAGTAAAGCCCATTATTATGATTTTACTGCCCAACACCTGCACTCCCTTCTTGAGCATGAGCTTGATTGTCTGATTGGCTACATAAGCCCCCATTCCATCGTTCATTCGTCTGCCGGCTAATATAATCTCCGGATTATAGCCAAGACGCTGTGCGCATTGAGCTAAATAATAAGGGTCAACCGAAATGCAATGCCCACCAACCAAGCCCGGATTCATCTTAATGAAATTCCATTTTGTACTGGCGGCTTCCAATACATCCATAGTATCTATACCCATTAAATTGAATATCTTAGATAGCTCGTTTACAAATGCTATATTTATGTCGCGCTGCGAATTTTCTATAACCTTTGCGGCCTCTGCCACCTTTATGGAAGGAGCTTTGTGAGTACCATTCAGCAGAACTGAATTATACACTCCATCTATTATATCCGCCACCTGTGGTGTTGAGCCGGAGGTTATTTTTACAATTTTTTCTACTGTATGAACCTTGTCGCCGGGATTGATACGCTCAGGAGAATAGCCTGCAAAGAAGTCTTTATTGTACTTTAGCCCACTTGCTTTTTCCACTACAGGAATACACTCATCTTCCGTAACTCCCGGATATACAGTGCTTTCATATACTACAATGTCTCCTTTTGAGATCACCTTTCCAACAGTTTCGCTGGCAGCGTAAAGAGGCTTCAAATCTGCGGCATTGTTCTTATCTACCGGTGTGGGAACCGCCACTACATAGAAATTGCAGCCTCTGATTTGTTCTATATCTGTGGTACAGATAAAGCCATGGTTGTTGATTGCATCTTGAAGAAGGTCGTCGGCCACCTCCAGTGTTGTATCATGCCCTGCCATCAGAGTTTCTACTCTCTTAGAATTCTTGTCAAAACCTACTGTAGAATATTTGGTAGCTAAGAGCCGCGCCAATGGCAGGCCTACATATCCAAGACCGATTACCGCTATTTTAATATTCGACATATTTTTGTTTTTCATCTTTTTACAAATATCCACAACTTTAACCAATTCAGGCAAATATAATCAAAATATAATGTTCTCACCCCTTATCTGTAATCAACTTGTTTTTTATTATAGGCTTTGCCCAAAATGCCATGAAAAGGATATAGGCTATAAATAAAAATATAAGGCACATGCCTACTCTGAGAGAAGATACAGCATCGCTGAGCAACCCTATCAGAAGAGGGCCGATAGCTCCACCCACTATTGCAGTGCACATAATGCCTGCAAATGAGCCGTGGTGCCGGCTTACGGAATTAAGAGCCAACGACATAATTATAGGGAACATAAGACTCATTGCAAAGCCCACACCCGGCAGTGCATAAACCGCTATTTCTCTCGGCGATAAAAGAGCTACACCAAGCAGAGCCATCGCAAGGATGCAAGATATTTTAAGCAATTGCTTCGAGTCTATCAGTTTGAGTAGCAGCAGACCTATTATACAGCCTATAAGCATACTGCCCCAAAACCACGACACGCACGATGCCCCCAATGTATGCGGATCTACATTGTGATAACGCTCTAAAAAAAGACTCATGTTGTTAGACATCCCCTGCTCTGTACTGGTGTAAAAAAACAAGCAAAGAGCAAAAAGCCATACGGTTTTATCCTTAAACAATTCTATATATGTAGATTTGCCTCCCGATTTTTCGTCTGACTTGAGATCTATCTTAGGGAAACGGCACAATGCCACTACTATCAGCATAGCAACCAGAACAGCGCCAAACAAATAATACAAAGATATCCACGGCATTCCTTCTGGTGCCACCTTCATAGGGTTATGCACATAGAAAGAATATACCAACGGGCTTACAAAAGAGGCCGAACTAAATACCACCTGTCCGCAATCCGAAACAAACGCATAGTGTTCTTCTCCCCCCACCGTTCGCTGTAAAGGATTCATAACGGTCTGAAGCATAGCCATACCCAA
>ONYJ01000106.1 GCA_900322025.1 uncultured Bacteroidales bacterium
ATATTCAAAAGATAAGAGAAGTATTCTCGATGCTCAGCGGGCGGCTCAAGAAATAGCTTTTGCTCCAATTGTGTTTCAAGCTTCAAGGATGATGCTTAAACTAGGAATATTTCAGGCATTGCAAGATAACTCAGAAGGTGGTCTTACAATAGAAGAAATAGGAGAGAAAACTAAACTTTCCAATTATGCCGTAAAGGTGCTTGTGGAAGCATCTCTTTCTATCGGCACTGTGATAGTTAAGGGGGAATCGTTTTTTCTGACAAAAACCGGTTGGTACTTACTTACAGACAAAATGACAAGGGTGAATATAGACTTTGTTAATGATGTGAATTATTTAGGTTTCTTTAATTTGGAAGAAAGCTTAAAGGAGGGGCGGCCGGCAGGTCTGAAAGCATTGGGAGATTGGCCTACTGTGTATGAAGGCCTGAAATATTTAGATGAACCGGCCAAGAGCAGCTGGTTTGCTTTTGATCATTTTTATTCGGATAATTCTTTTGAAAAGGCGTTGAAAATTGTATTTGCTACTTCTGTAGGCAGATTGCTGGATATAGGAGGCAATACCGGTAAGTTCTCTCTCAAATGTGTTGAATTTTCAGATAAAGTGGAAGTTACTGTAATGGATCTGCCCGGGCAGTTGGATATGCTTAAAGAGAATGTACGTGGTAAGGCGGGAGCGGAGAGAATATCTGTTTGCCATAAGAATGTGCTAAAAGATAATGACTATCCAACCGGCTATGATGTTGTATGGATGAGCCAGTTTTTAGATTGTTTTAGCGAAGAAGAAATTTTGCGTATAGTATCTAACGCAAAGCGTAGCATAAACCCCAATGGCAGGCTTATGATAATGGAAACATTTTGGGATAGACAGCAATATGAAACAGCTACCTATTGCCTCACTATGACCAGCCTGTATTTTACGGCTATAGCTAACGGTAATTCCAAAATGTATCATAGCGAAGATATGATAAGAATACTGAAAAAGGCAGGCTGGGAAGTTAAAGCAATTCATTCAGATATAGGAAAGTATGGCCATACTATCCTCGAATGTGTTTTATAGGAATTTAAGCGGCACACTTAAATACATTAACTATCATACTATGAAAAAAATAAATTTTTTTATTCTAACCTTATTGATGCCAATAGTGGCATTCGGGCAACTTTCAGACAGAGCGCAGCAGATAGCGAGGCAACATATAGAAGCATTACTGTGTGATGCAGGAGCTGATAAAAAAATAGATTTATATGCAACCTCTGATGTAGATGGAGACGGGGAAGAAGATTTGGTGCTTGCCAGTTACGATTTGAAACATATAAAAGCGTACCGGTTGATTGACGGTAAGGCTGTTCCTAAGCCTATTGAACTTACGAATCAGCAACTTGAAGTCTTGAAAGACACGGAAAAAATGTCTTATGGCTCGCTATTTTTTATTCTTCAAGAGTTGTTGTTGGATGCAGACGATCATATTAATAAGTTAGAACCGATTATACTTTGGCGGACAGACTTTTCGAAAAATAAGTTTTATAAGGGTTTGGATGGTTCCGAGAATGCTACAGATTTACAGAAATTTGAGCAATACACAAAAATGGTCTTTAAGCCTCATGTGGGAGATGTTATTTTTACCGGGAAAGTTCCTTCCGAAAGTGAGTATTACGATTATGACATCGTTTGGAAGATGAAAGATCCCGAATTTATAAAAACAGAATTCAGGGGTTATACACCTGAAGAAGTGTCGCCTATTCTTTTTAAGGCAAATTTTAGAGATTATATAGGCCTACTGAATTTTAGCCGTTGGAGAAAAGGGGAGCCTGTTAGCAAAGTTAGTCAGGATATCAAGGATTTGATATCGCAGTATTATGGAGGAGAAACAATTATAGGTATTCGTTATGTGGCAGACTGTAAAGTTTATGATAGGCAGTGGTATAGAGTTGTATTTAAGCGTAATGGCTATATGAGTCATTATGCCTTGGTGGCTGTCTTGGAGGGTAAGGTTGTTGCAGTATGGGACGAATACGTAGATTTACAACATCACGGAGCATCGGCCACAGATGTTTGGTATGGTGGAAGCCTATCGGAGTTTTGGGATTGGAAACAAACAGAATTTATGGCCATGTGGACCAGCAAAAAAGGGCTGGAGATTCTTTTAAGATGGCCTTCATTAGAGGGATTCCATTACAGCATTGTAAGAGAGGTAGGAGGCAAACTGGTGGCGGCAATAGATTATTACCAGTATATTATGGCATATTAATCCTGCATATCTGCTAATGCTTTGCAGTGTACTAATTGATAGCCGTTTTATTATGCGGCTTAACTACAGATACATATACAAGTAGTACTACATTCATCATAAGAGCATAGATTATAGCCGGTATGGCCAATGCAGAGTTGTTGAAGATGAATGGGCTGGATGCTATGGCTATGGCCTGTGCAGCGTTTTGCATACCAACTTCAATAACAATGGTTTTGCGCTCCCTTGATTTTAGTCTTGATAGCCGTGCAAGTATGGCTGAAACAGAAATCGAGAGTAGCAATAATGCTATTACAGCAGCTCCTACAATAAGCAGGTTTTCTGCTATGGTTCTGCGATGCTGAATAAAGAATACACCGGCGAGCAGCATTAGAGCAGGGAAGGCTGTTTTTGATATTAGCTTGTCTACTTTGGTTGCCCATGCAGGCCACAGGCGTTTTGTGGCAGCTCCCAAAAGTATAGGTACAAACATCAAGACAATGTTTTGTATCAGCAAGTTGCTTACGGGAAGACTGATACCCTGCGGTGTGGATTGGACCGATAATCCTGCAAAAGCTTCATAACCACTGCACTGGTTTAGTGCAATTTGCAGAATAATAGGAATTGTAAACATGGTTATTACGCTACTTAGCGCAGTTAGGGTAATAGACAAGGCTACATTTCCACCTGCTATCTTGGAGAATACATTGGAAGAACTGCCGCCCGGGCAGCAGGCTATCAGAATGATACCCATATAAAAAAGAGCCGGCAGGTCAAATAT
>ONYJ01000045.1 GCA_900322025.1 uncultured Bacteroidales bacterium
GCCGTTGCTGTCAACTGTAGCTACGGCTGGGTTTGAACTTTCCCAAATTACTGTCTTGTTTGTTGCGTCAGAAGGAGAAACAGTTGCCACAAGCGTCTGGTCTTTTCCAACCAGCAAAGTCAGGTATTCTTGGTTGAGCGTTATGCCAGTAGCATCTACGGTAACCTTTACGTTGCAGGTAGCGATTTTTCCTGAGCAGTTGGCTGTAATTGTGGCGTTTCCTGCTCCCAATGCAGTAACCTTTCCGTTCTGCACTGCGGCTACGCTGCCGTTGGAAGAGCTCCATGTTACATTCCTTTCAGTTGCGTCAGACGGGCTGAACTCCACTTCCAGAGTTTCTGACTGTCCTTTTTTCAATTCCAGTGCAGTCTTGCTCAGCGATATGTTTTCCACGTTGACCACAAATCCATCCTGGTTGATTCTTATGGTCTTTGTAACTTTTCCACAGATTATCGTGATAACAGCCGAGCGGGGCTGTGTATCCTTGTTTTCTGATACAGCTATAGTGATGCTTACGTTCCCGGCATCTCCAGAAACCGGATTAACAGTAATCCAGTCCACAGCTTTGCTGGCAGCAGATGCAGGTGAAATGTTTACCGTCCATTTGCTTGAAGCATTGAAACTTACAGTCTTTGAAGTTCCCTTGTCTTTTACGTTGAAACCGCTTTCAAACAGACTTGCGCTTGCAGGAGCCACCGTAATGCTGTCTGCAGCAGGCTTGTTCTCTTTTTCCTTTGAACAGGATAGAGCCAACGCTGCAATCAATAGCAGGCTGAGAAATTTTAAAGGCTTCTTAAACACTTTCATAAGTACGTTTTTTTGAATTAACTATATATGTCTCTTATCTTCAGCTCTTTATACGCGGCATAGAACTGATCTTATATTCTCTTACAAAAGTGTGCAGAAGCTTCCGCTCCTATGGTTTTCGACGACCAACAGCCAAAAAGAACCCTCTGCACACGTAGTAGCGTGCATAGCGCAATGATTCTTTTTGGCTGTTAATCAGGCCCTTATGCGAGCATAGAATAGATATTAGTCATCTTAATCATTTATGTACTGCTGAGCTGTTTTAAGGTAAACTTGGCTGCAATTTTTGTTCAGGGCAAAAAAAATGCGCCTGATATTCAAAAGTCCTTCTACCAAACATTGTAGCACAAAGCAAACGGAATTGTACAACGCAATCCGTTTGTCTTATTCTTTTGGCTCAGCAGTGTCGAAATTTAAGGAGCTAGAATAAATCAAACGCTAAATTATTTATACCACAGATTATGTTGGAGAGTGGTATTACCATAGGCAAATATAGCACTATTTCCTAGAATAGCAAATATGTTTGAAAATTTGCACTATAAATACCAACCAGACAGTTGCAGATAACAACGTTTCTCAGTAATGTCATCAGGAGACCACCAATTTGCCAATGACATTCTAAGTAAAGTGCCTGGTGGAATGATTGCTAAAGGGTCCTGATATCCAACATAGCTAATATTATGGTTATTAAAGCGATATCTGACTTTACCCATAAAAACAATTCTGTTTAAAGCGATATCTGGCCGCCAGAATGTAACACTGTAATCAGGAACATCATCAGGTGAAATATATGCAGCATAAGAAGAGTGTTTAAGTTTGCCATTAAAAATGGTCTGCAGACCACCCCTCTGAACTCTTACAACACTATCTATATTTCTTATTAATTCGGAGGTGCTTAGTTGTTTCTGAAATCTATATGATAAAACTTGCTTATCTTCAATATGTGGGTAAGAACGAACATTCCAAGCAGTTTGGTACACCATGTCATAAACCTGTCCTATTTGGAAAGGAGCATTAGAAGGCAGATGCCCACCACGTGCACTAAGGATTCTTACGAATTCGCCATTTTGTAAATTCAACCCTCCGCAACACACTCCGTTCTTCATTCGGGTACGAGAAACAATAAGAACATTCATATTTACTAGTTTAGATTCTTGACTTCCAAATTACTTGAATCTAACAAATGTTCATAACCGCAACAAAAGGCGTTTCCCAAAGAATTGGGTTCCTTTTTATTATGATGAAGAAGCTTATCCTCTGCCCATTGAAGTTCTCTTATTTCTCGTGTAGGAGCAAATTGCTTCTCGTAAATATATTTAATGCCTAATTCAGATAACTTGTTCTGAAGATAAGTACTACTGACAAAGGAATACTTTTTCCCTCTAACTCCTCGTCTCTGCCTTATATCACAAAATACATCAATATTATTCTCTATCAGCTTGCGAAAGAAAGAATCCTCGTTAAGCCCGTAAACGCCTATAGTAAAAAGTATCATTTGTACCTGTTTCTGGAAGTAAAGGTTTCAAGCCCACCAAAAAGGTCTAAAACATTGTTGCCATTATTGAGTTCATTAATAACGTCTATTTGACTTTTTAGGGTAATGTTTCCGCTATGATCTGCACAAATATGCTGAACAATAATGTCATGCTCTAATAGTGCCTCTCCAATTAGTTTAGAGCGATGACACATATGTGGATCTCCTTCACTACACATAAGGCAAACCTTGATGTTTTTATTGTTTGCATTTATAAGTCTCTCTAAACCCTTTTGAAAGAATTCCATTGCTCTAATTTTGCCATAACCAACCTTACCATCTGTATAGCAAGCAGAATTAGCAGGAAGACCGCCAATAACGTCTCCCATATAGACATAGGTAATATCTCCTGTCTTGTTTATTGCTGCCTGAAACTGCTCTCTATTGAATTGAGGCTGGTATTTTGAATAAGGCATAGAGCGAACATCTATCAAGTAATTAATACCATAGAGTCTTAATTCTCGGATTAATTCCTCAACAGTTTTATTGCTATGTCCTATGGAGTAAATACAATTCATGGCCTTATGTTTTTCCAATTGCTAAATTAGCAATTAAAA
>ONYJ01000097.1 GCA_900322025.1 uncultured Bacteroidales bacterium
ATCCAACAGCAATGTAGCCCAAATCCCAATTTGTCAAAAAGAGTTTTTTTTAGAACTAATATTACATGCTAAGTTCCTTATTTTCTATGCCATATACGGCTTGGTTTTATTGTTCTACTACAGTAGAAAGAATAGCAAAATGTAGATTCTGTACAACTTTAGATATTTATCACCTTTAATACTTTATACTTTACTGTAAAACATTGAAATCAAATATAATAAAACTATCGTTACTTCAAAGATTTTGCAACAAACTCGTTGCCTACCGTTATTTATAATAGAAATGCTATGTAGTTGTTGGCAAAAAAATACTTCTATCTGACACTTGGCTTATTTATATCTTAAATATCAAACACTATTTTTCTCTAAAATGACTACATTTGGAAAGAGTTTATTATTAAGATTTACTGATTTAAATTAAGAATTTATATGAATTTTCAATTCTTAGGAAAGGGCCTCGCGGTTATACTGTGCTTGTTCTTATTTAGTTGCAAGCAAAATACTAAAACAGAAGACTTAAACACTGAAAAGGCTACTGAAAAATTGGCTGAACAGGTTGTAGAACAAGTCTATTTTGTTGGTACTATGAGCGATAATGGTTGCCAAATTGAAATTGCCCTGCAAAACGATGGCTTTTTCAATTGTGCCGGACATGTGCTCTACCCTGAATCTGAGCCTACATTAGTGGTAGGAAATTGGGAAGATTATCTCGGAGATGATGGTGATATTGCTAGCTATCATAACATAACATTGACAGAGTATCAACCAGACGGCACTGTGAGCGGACGCTTTTTGATTCATCTTACACAGGCAGAGGGCTCAGATATTCTCAGGTTTGAAGATGCTGAACGCACCTATATTCATATAGACCAGAATGACCAAACTGCAGCTATTGTAGATGTTACAACCTGCTCTAAAGAAATGCCGGAATGGTTTCTGGAAAGCCCTTTTATACCAGCCAGTTATAATGACATTGGCACTGATTACGCCTACTACTTGCGCGGACCGGATGCCTACGGCGAAATTCAATTCAATAAAGTTGGCGAGGGCAAGTTATCTTTCATTGCAGATGAGAGTCGCGATGATTATACTGCAGCAACTTTAGTGAGCGAGGAAGACCGCCCTGCACAGCTTGTGGGTAATATGTTTGAATATGAGAATGTCAACAAGTGCGGTTATACATTCATAGCCCGTTTCTACAAAAAATTTGTTGTGGTTTATACTCAGCAAAAGCCTTCTTCAGAACCATATTGCCCTTATATCCACGCTACTTTTATAAAAAGAGAGACCGGCAGCAACAATTAGCGTTTTTTAGTAAATTTGGGGTGCTTAATAACACTGTATCAAACATTGCAACTTGAGGGTATGGCAAAAAAAACAAAATCAACTAAAAAGAAAATAGGAGTATTTTTCCTGATAATATCATTGATTCTGGCAACCGTATGTGGGGTCTATCTCTATAGATTTTTATTGAAAAACAAGAAGAATGTTGCCCACAAAACTGTTTTGTATGTAAGGCCCGATACAGACTTCAACACTCTGATAGATTCTTTAGAAGGTCATCTCAGACACCTGAACTCTTTTATTAAAGTAGCAAACAGGGAGAATCTTTCTGCAAACATACACCCGGGACGCTATGTACTGGATTCTAATACTACTAACATTCAAGTGGTTAGAAACATTAAGTATGGTTACCAAAGTCCGCTAATGGTACCCATATCGGGCCGTATCAGACATAGTAAGAATCTGGCGGCAAGGCTTGGCAAGAGATTGCTTGCAGACTCTGCTCAGTTTATGCAAGTATTTACAGATAACGAATATTTGGAAAGTTTAGGCACTGATACTGCAAATGTTTTGTCGCTGATAATTCCAGATAGTTACGAATTCTACTGGACAGTTACACCGAAAGATTTTCTACAAAGAATGAAAACCGAATACGATAAGTTCTGGACAGAAGAAAGAAAAAACAAGGCTAAACAACTGAAATTAACTCAAAAACAAGTATCTATAATAGCTTCTATAGTTTACGGAGAAAGCAATCATGTGCCAGAGTATCCGAGAATAGCAAGCGTATATCACAATAGGTTAAAGAAAGGTTGGAAGCTTGGGGCAGACCCTACTGTTATATATGCTACAGGCGATTTTACCATAAGAAGAGTATTGAGAAAACATTTAGAAACAGAATCGCCATATAATACATACAAAGTATATGGTTTGCCTCCGGGACCAATAATGGCTCCTACAAAAGAGTGCTTAGACGGTGTTCTGAATGAGGAAACTACAGACTTCATGTTTTTCTGCGCCAGCCCTAAATTTGATGGCACCCACCGGTTTGCCCGCAACGAGAAGGAACATTTTGCAAACGCAAGGGCATACCGTCAGGCTCTCGATTCTCTAAATAAGGCAAGAGCAGAAGCCAAGAAAATCGAAGAAGCTGCCAAAAAATAAGAATACATTACTTTCTTTGTATTCAATAAAAAAGTGTATATTTGCACTGGGGTAAGTCATATACGACCAGCTCCCTCAAAACTCCCCCAGGATCGGAAGATAGCAAGGGTATGAGGTTGTAGCGGTGCGATATATGTAGCTTGCCCTTTTTTTGTATATTTTTTTGAAAAAAACAATAATGAAAATCATTGTCGGACTCAGCGGCGGGGTAGATTCCAGTGTTGCAGCCTATCTGTTAAAGCAACAAGGCTACGATGTAGAAGCCATGTATATGCAGAACTGGCACGATATAACCGGAACTCTACATGGTGAATGCGAGTGGGAAGAAGAAAAGGTTGTGGCCGAAATGGTTGCCAAGAAAATAGGTATTCCATTTCACTTTGTAGATTTAAGCAATGAGTACCGTACACAGGTGGTAGATTATATGTTCAGCGAGTATGCCGCAGGGCGCACTCCAAACCCGGATGTCTTGTGTAACAGCAAGATAAAGTTCCATTCATTTTTACAAAAAGTAGAAGAATTAGGCGGCGATGTGGTTGCTACCGGCCACTACTGCCAAAAAGATTCTATAAATATAGGTGGCCAAGAAATTTACAGAATATTGGCTGGAGAAGACCAAAACAAAGATCAGAGTTATTTCTTATGCCAACTTTCTCAGGAACAGCTCGCTAAAGCTATATTCCCCATAGGCCATCTTACAAAGCCACAGGTTAGAGAAATAGCCCGCCAAGCCAACTTGCCTTCTGCTGAAAAAAAAGATTCACAAGGTATTTGCTTTGTAGGTAAAGTAGATCTCCCTGTATTTCTGCAACAAAAACTGAAGCCGAAAGACGGAGATGTTGTTGAAATTTTCAGTAAAGATTACAAAAGCATCAGAGAGCGTACAGAAGCCCGGTTCTCCAACAGCCTAAACCAAATATGCGCTCCCACCGTCTTTATGCCAAAAGACGGAAAAGTTATAGGTAAACATATTGGAGTTCAATATTATACAATAGGACAAAGACACGGCCTAAATATCGGAGGGCATCAAGAAAGCATATTCATAATAGGTACAGATATTCACAGCAACACAATTTATGTGGGAGAAGGAAAAGAATTTCCCGGACTTTTC
>ONYJ01000098.1 GCA_900322025.1 uncultured Bacteroidales bacterium
AGAAGCCCCTGCGGAGACTCTGTTGAAATCTCCATTGGTTCTAAGGCTTAACGATTTTGGTAGAATAATTTGTGTTAAAGCCTTAACCAAGAAGGCCGGAACTATGATTTCTCCTACCATGATAAAATATCTTAGGCATCATTGCAAAGAATACGATATAATTCATGTGCACCATCCAGACCCTATGGCAGCCCTTGCTCTTAGATTAAGCGGCTATAAGGGCAGGGTAATAGTGCATTGGCATTCAGATATAGTGTCGCAGAAAACAATATTGTTCTTTTACAAGCCTCTTCAGAATTGGTTGCTTAGGCGTGCAGAAAGGATTGTTGGCACCTCGCCTATTTATATTGCAGAATCGCCACACTTGGCAAAGGTGCAGCAGAAGTGTACTTATGTGCCTATAGGAATACAGCCAGTACCTGTGGTAGAAGATAGAGCTAAAGAACTTAGAAAGCAATTCAATACAAAGTATCTTATTCTTACGGTGGGTAGATTAGTTCCCTATAAGGGTTATAGCTATCTGATAGAGGCCATGAGTCTTTTGCCAAAAGAATACGGCTTATGTATAATGGGTACGGGGCCTTTGCAAGAAGAACTAACGCAGCAGATAAAAGACAACTCTCTTGAAGGCCGAGTTACAATGGCCGGATATGTAGAAACAGGGCAACTTTTTTATGATTATTTTGCAAGTTGTGATATATTTGTACTCCCTAGTGTAATGAAGACAGAGGCATTTGGTATAGTACAGATAGAAGCTATGTCTTGCGGCAAGCCTGTTGTAGCTACTAAAATACCGGCCTCAGGGGTCTCGTGGGTTAATAAAGAGGGGCTTAGTGGTTTGAATGTTATTCCCAAAGATGCTCAAGCTTTGGCTAAGGGAATAATGGATGTTATTGCCAACAGAGAAAAATTTGGGCAAGGAGCCTTGGAATTATTTCAAAGCCGCTACACCATAGATGCTATGATAAATAAAACAATAGAGATATATGAATAGCAGAAAATTAATTAATGTATTACTGCCAGCTTTTTTGGCCGCATTTGCTCTAAGCGGTTGTATAACGGCAAAAAAATTAGCATATCTGCGCGATATGGAATACAATAACCCTTATTCTGCCTTAAAGGCTCCGGAACTTAAGATACAGCCGGAGGATAGATTGGAGATCGCTGTAGGTAGCGAACTTCCAGAGTTAGCGGCTCCTTTCAATACGGGGCTTTCCGATGGAGAAGGCTCTGCTCAGAAATCGCTGAAATATACAGTAGATGCAGATGGTTGTATTGTTTTTCCTGTGCTTGGTACCTTGCAAGTTGCCGGTAAAACAGTTAGGCAAATTGAAAAAGATATAGAAAACAAAATAAGCGCACGTGGCGATATTAAAGAACCTAAGGTAATGGTCAGGCTCGATAACTTTAAAATAACCGTTATTGGCAGCATGACCAACAGCGTACTTGAAGTAGAAGAGCCAAGCATAAATATATTGCAAGCCATAGCGCGTTCCGGTGGAATAACAGATCGCTCCAACGTTAAAGATGTAATGGTAATTAGAACGGATAATGGCCAAAGAAAAGCTTATCAGATTAACCTACAAGAAGAAAAGTCTGTATTTGAGTCGCCGGTATTCTTTCTTCAGCAAAACGATGTGGTGTATGTTAAACACAAGGGAACATATCTTAGCCCTACAGGACAATCAGTAGTAACATTCTTAAGCGCCATACTTTCTTTTGGCGGAATTATTACCAATATTATACTTTGGACTAACAGATAATGCTATGAAAGAAAATAAAGGTACACAGATTAGCCTTATAGATCTTTTCTTCTTTTTACTGAGCAGGTGGTATTGGTTTGTAATATGTGTGGCCCTCTGTGTGGGATATGCCTATTACAGATATGCAAAGAAGCCACTCATTTATAAGAGTGAGGCGACTGTAATAATAAAAGATCCAAGCAATACACGCTCATCAGCAAGGTTGGATGCATATAGCAACATGATAAACAATGTAACTATGTCTAACGAAATATTGCAGCTGAAGTCTAAATCTTTGATGTCTTCTGTAGTATTGGCATTGGATGCAGATATCTGTTATACAGTGCATGAGGGGCTTCGCGATATTGAACTGTATGATACATCTCCTGTAAAGATGTATGTTTCTCGTAACGAGGGTGCAGCAGAGGCTTTTACAATAAATGCAACCATATTGTCCGATTCTCAGATAAAGTTGGTTATTGATGGCGGATCTGCTGTTAAAGCTACACTGGGGGATACATTAACCTACAATGGAGCCCGCATAGTATTCTCTCCTACGAGGTATTATTCTTCATATAAAGGTAAAAACATAAAGATAACAAAGTTGCCGATCAGAAGTGCTGCTATAGGCTATCTTTCTCGACTAAGAGTAAAGCAGACAGAAGCAGACGCTTCTATTTTGGAGATTTCTCAACAAGATTACTCTGTAAGGAGGGCTATTGATATACTCAACACGCTTGTAGATAAATATAACGAAGATGCTATAAGAGAAAAGAACAGAATAGCTCATAATACCTCAGATTTTATCAACGAGCGTTTAGTCATTATTCAGAACGAATTAGGTACGGTAGAAGGAGGTCTGGCTAACTTTAAAAGTTCTCAAAAAGTTATGGATGTAGCAGGAACTGCATCAGACTACTTGAGTGAGAGCAAGAGCTATAATTCAGAAGTAATCAAAATAGAGATGAGGCTGCGTTTGGCAGGCTTTCTTAAGGAACATCTTGCTAAAGCCTTTAGTGCTTACGAAACAGTGCCGGCCAATACCGGTTTAGAAGATGCAAGCATAGATGCTGCAATATCTAAATACAACGAACAAATTCTGCAGCGCGACCGCCTTATACGCGCAAGTAGTACAGAGAGCCAGGCTGTTAAGCAGATAGAAGC
>ONYJ01000099.1 GCA_900322025.1 uncultured Bacteroidales bacterium
TAAACCTATATCGGCAGCCATATCTCTAATAGAAGTGCAAAGCAAACTGATAAACTCGTCCGCCTCGTTATACTTAGTGCTTATCACCTTTCTAACTAAAATATTACCTCCGCGACTAACTATACCTATCTTGGCAGTCTGACCACCAATATCAACTCCTACTACATAATCTTTTTTCATCTGCTATAATGTTTTATGTTCATAATCAAATTAGAGGTGTAAGCAATCTGAAAAAACTCTCCTTTACTTTCTGCCCTATGCTCCTTTTTTTCCACTGCTCAAGTTCTACTTTGATACAATTTGCTATATCGTTGTTAAACTTCTGCTCTACATTTACAGCACAGCCTGCATCATACAGTACCGCCATAACTTCAAAATTATGTTCAAAACTCCTCTCATCCATATTAGCAGAACCAATGATAACCATTTTACCATCTACACTAACCACTTTGGAGTGATTGTATCCCTCCTTAAAAAGATAGATTTTTACTCCGGCTTCCAATAGTTCCGTAATATAAGAACGAGTGCCATAATGTGCCATAAGACTATCGCCTTTTTCCGGTAGCATTATACGCACATCTATATTGCCTAACGCCGCAACCTTAATCGCATTAAGAATGGTTGCATTTGGTGTAAAGTAAGGCGATACTATAGAGATTCTAGACATAGCAGATGTTATGGAAGTAAAGTAACACTGCATTATTCCTGCCCAATCGCTGTCGGGGCCGGAAGATATTATCTGGGCATAAACATCTCTATTCTTGCCTAACAGGCTTTTCTTCCCGATTTTTATGTTAGGATAATACTTTTTGCTGTAATGAAGTCTGTGGTTTATAACAAAATAACGATCTAAAAGAAAACTTGCCTGCAAAGAGAATACGCTCTCGCCGGTTATTTTTATCTGAGTATCTCGCCACTCCCCCAACTCTGTTCCGTAATAATACCTGTCTGCTATATTTACGCCTCCTATAAATCCGGTATCGCCATCCACCACAAGTATCTTCCTATGATTACGGTAATTTATTTTAGACATAGGCATAAAAAAATGCACAGGAGAAAATACCAGTACTTCTATACCCGCATTTTGCATTTGCTGTATCAGTCTCCTCGGTATGCCCGAGCTTCCCACATCGTCGAACATCAACCTAACCTCCACGCCTTCTTTAGCCTTCTGCATTAAAAGAGAGATAAACTTATTCCCTATCCTATCATTTTCGAGAATATAAGTCTGAAAATGCACATGGTCTGCAGCCTCCTCAATGGAACGATACATTGCATCTAAAGCAGATTTACCATTGTAAAAAATCTCTACATCGTTATTGTAATCTATTAGAGAATAGCTATTTCTAAGGTTCTGATATATAAGCTTCTTAAAGGGTTCCATTTCCCCCGCAAACAACTCTGGGCAGCTTTCCAACTGTTCTGTTTCGTCTTTACTAAGTTCTTGTCTGGTTTTCAAATCTGCCAAGCCCTTCCTTGAAAACATTTTCTTCTTACGATAATTCTGTCCAAATGTCAGATACAGAACAATTCCAATATACGGCAGCAATATCATTACTGCAGTCCAAGAAAGAGTCTTAACCGGATCTTGTCTGCTGAATATCATAGAAGCAGAAGCGTAGACAGCAATGCACATATTCATTGCATACAATACAGCCGAGAGTGCCGGCCAGAATGTATTCAAAGAAACAAGTATCATTTTCCTATCGGTTTGAAAGCCTTGTAAAGAACCGAAATGCCTCCCGTCTGATTAGTATATGCCGGATGGCAAAAACCAGATAACGCAAGTTCTTTGCAAAACTTCTCAAATTTAGGAAATTTTTCTACTGAATCTATAAAGTATTTGTATGCTCCGTAATCCTTTCCGGCAGTAAGCACAGATGCCATTCTCGGAAGCAGATACTTAAAATATGGCTTATAGAATACTCGGACAAAAGCATTTCTTGGCTCGCCAAACTCCAGTATCAATAATACTCCACCGGGTTTGAGCACTCTCATTATTTCTTTCAACGATTGCTCTCTATTGTTGAAATTTCTTATTCCATAGCCAATGGTAACTGTATCCATAGAAGAATCGCTGAAAGGGAGCAATTCCGCATCTGCCTCAATCAACTCGGGTTTAGGATACTTGGATAGATTGGCTTGCCAAAGCTTATCTATTTTTTTTCTACCCACCTCCAACATACCTTCAGAAATGTCTGCTCCTACAACAGAAAGCCCTTTCTTAGCCAGCATAATACTCAAATCTGCCGTACCGCAAGCCAAATCGAGAACTTTTACATCGCTTAAAGGAATGTCTCCGGAATCTGAAATCTGTTTAGCAAAAGTATAGGCTTCTTTAGCACAGCTTTTCCTCCACTTCTTGTCTATATTCATAGAAAACAAGTGGTTGAACCTATCATATTCAGAAGATATTTTATTAAAAATAGGTGATGTATCCATATTGCGTGTGCTAAGATACTCAATATTTTGTTTTTAGTTTTGCTTTATTCCCTTTACAGAATCACATTTATTATGTATCTTGCATTTGTGTCAGATGCCTATGTATTTCACGGGCAATCTGTTATTTAAATATAATAAACATAACCAATCATCTATGAAAAAAAATATCAGAATATTAACCTTGAATATAACAATTGCCATTGCAGCTACATTCAGCCTGTTCTCCTGCACAGACCCAGTAATAATAGATTATGCGCCAATACAATTCTCAATATTTGTAACTGATTCCGAGGGCAAAGACCTTCTGGATCCTGAAAACCTCAA
>ONYJ01000184.1 GCA_900322025.1 uncultured Bacteroidales bacterium
AAGAACGTAATTATCTGGTATCCCATGAACAACCACATCATTTACAGATATACACAATGTTGCAGGAAAACCTCCGTACCCCAGAAACCCTGGCACCGCACCATTGTCGCGAATAAAAGTTTCTGCAATTTTGTCCAGTTGTTTTGTTGTAACCCCCGGAGCTATATGCTTGCCAACTTCTGCCAAGGTTTTAGACACCAGAATGGCATTCTCTCTGAGAATGTCTATTTGCTCCGATGTCTTATAGTGTATCATTCCAATATCAACTACTACAGACTCTTATCTTCCTTTCAGCCTACCGGTTTTGGTAAGTCCGTCGTAATGCCTCATAAGCAAATAGCTTTCTATCTGCTGTAAAGTGTCGAGCACTACACCCACCATAATAAGCAGAGAGGTTCCACCGTAAAACTGTGCAAACTGGTTATTTACTCCGGCTATCATAGCCAAGGCCGGTAAAATACCAATTATGGCCAAGAAAATAGCGCCTGGTAAAGTTATACGAGACATTACAGAATCTATATACTCCGCAGTAGCTCTTCCGGGCTTAACCCCCGGTATAAAACCATCATTCTTCTTCATATCCTCAGACATCTGAGTAGCATTTACTATAACCGTTGTATAGAAGTAGGTGAAAATTATAATCAGTAAAGCAAACACTGCATTGTACCAAAATCCCTTAACATCGGAAAAAGTTGCTGCAACACCTCTTGTTGCATCAAAACGCGCAAACAACAGAGGAAACATCATAAGAGCCTGAGCAAAAATAATAGGCATTACATTAGCAGCATTTACCTTCAAAGGTATGAACTGTCTGACACCACCATATTGCTTGTTGCCCACAACTCTCTTTGCAAACTGAACAGGAATCTTGCGGGTACCCTGAACCAAAGCTATGGTAAGGGCAAATATCACAAACAGAACTATGAACTCTACAATAAGCATAGGAAGACCTCCAACACCAGCGCTCATTCTGGTACCTATTTCGGCAGAGAGAGCATATGGAAGTCTGGCCACAATACCTATCATAATTATCAAAGATATACCGTTTCCTATTCCGCGATCTGTTATCCTCTCGCCCAACCACATCACAAACATAGTTCCTCCTATCATCACTAATGTTGCGAACAAGTTGAAAGAGAATCCTTTAAGCAAGAAAGCCTCTTCCGGAAGCTGCACATGCAGGTTGGCCAAATAGGCAGGACCCTGTATTGCAAGAATTAGAATGGTAAGGTAACGAGTCCATTGGTTCATCTTCCTTCTTCCGCTCTCACCTTCTTTATGAAGCTTCTGGAAATATGGTATCATAATACCCAAGAGCTGCAAAACGATAGAGGCAGAAATGTAAGGCATAACACCTAAGGCAAAGATTGAAGCATTTCCAAAGGCACCTCCTGAGAACATATTGAGCAAACCAAGCAAACCCTCAGAAGTTTGAGCCGTAAGATCAGAATCTGCTATCAGATGAGGGTTTATACCGGGCATAACTACAAAACTCCCAAGACGATACACAAGAATCAGGAGTAATGTATATATTATCCTGTTTCTCAGTTCTTCAATCCTGAAAATGTTCCTTATAGTTTCTATTAGTTTCTTCATTGTGTTACTTAATTACTGTGGCGGTTCCGTTCAAAGCCTCTATTTTGGCAATAGCACTCTTTGAAAAAGCATCTGCAGAAACATTGAGTTTGCTCTTCAAAGCCCCGTTTCCGAGAATCTTTACCAAATCTTTCTTTGAAACAAGTCCGTTCTGTATAAGAGTATCGCGAGTAATTGTATCTACCGAGAGTTTTTCGCTCAAAGTTTGCAGGGAAGAAAGGTTTATAACCTTGTACTCCACACGGTTAGCGTTATTGAAACCAAACTTAGGCAACTGTCTGTGGATAGGCATCTGACCTCCCTGAAAACCTAATTTGTCAGAATAACCACTGCGCTGCTTTGCACCGTTCATACCGCGTGTGGCTGTTCCGCCATGGCCTGAGCCTTCTCCACGCCCAACTCTCTTTTGCTTTCCCAAAGCACCCTTTGCTGGTTTTAATGTATTGAGTTTCATCTATAGTCCTCCTTAAATTTCCTCAATCATAACAAGGTGCCGAACTTTCTCTATCATGCCCTTGCTGACTGGGGTCAGTTCTACTTCTACGGAATGGTGAATCTTTTTGATTCCTAAAGCTTCAAGTGTAGCAATCTGTCTTTTGGTTGCTCCACTTCTTCCTCTTACTTGTGTTACTTTAACTTTAGCCATATCTGTAACTTGCTTATCCGTTAAACACATTGTTCATAGGAACTCCTCTCAGCCCTGCAACTGTATAGGCATCCCTCATCTGAGCAAGAGCCGCAATGGTTGCCTTTACCAAGTTGTGAGGGTTAGAAGAACCCTTGGATTTAGCCAGCACATCATGAATGCCTACAGACTCAAATACTGCACGCATAGCACCTCCGGCCTTAACTCCGGTACCTGGGGCGGCTGGCTTCATAAATACCTGAGCACCACCAAACTTAGCGTTTTGCTCGTGAGGTATTGTATTTTTGTAAACAGGAACCTTTACAAGATTCTTTTTAGCATCTTCTATTCCTTTGGAGATAGCTGTGGTAACTTCGTTAGCCTTGCCAAGTCCGTATCCCACTACGCCTTTCTCATCTCCTACTACAACTATGGCTGCAAAGCTAAAGTGGCGTCCTCCTTTAGTAACTTTGGTTACCCTTCTTACAGCCACCAACCTATCCTTGAGCTCAAGGTCTGTAGTTCTTATATCTCTGTTCTTGTTATTTATATCTGCCATAGTTCTTAGAATTTAAGACCGCCCTTACGTGCGGCATCGGCCAAACTTTTTACTCTTCCATGATATAGGTAACCTCCACGGTCAAACGCTACTTCTGAAATTCCTTTAGCAGCGGCAACCTTAGCGGCTTCTGCACCAACAAGTGCAGCTACCTCTATCTTAGTTTTACCCTCTGTCTGAGGTGCTACAGCCTTATCTAAAGAAGAGGCTGCGGCCAAGGTTACTCCGTTTATATCGTCTATAAACTGAACATAAATCTGCTTGTTGGATCTGAATACACTCATTCTTGGTCTTTCTGCCGTTCCGTTAACAACCTTGCGGATACGGTAGCGAATTCTTTGTCTTCTTTCTATCTTATTCATAACCTATCCTCCATTATTTAGCTGCAGCAGTCTTGCCAGCCTTTCTTCTGAGCACCTCGCCCTCAAACTTGATACCCTTACCCTTATAAGGCTCAGGCTTACGGAAAGAGCGCACCTTAGCTGCTACCATGCCGAGCAATTGCTTGTCAGAACTCTTCAAAACCAAAATCGGGTTAGCTCCTTTCTTTACCTGAGGCACTTCTGCATCAACCTCATCTGGAAGCTGCAGATAAATATCGTGAGAATAGCCCAAAGAGAATTTCAGCAATTTGCCGGCTGCCTCTACGCGGTATCCCACACCTACAAGCTCCTGTCTGGTCTGATAACCTTCGGAAACTCCCACAACCATATTATTTATAAGAGCACGATACAAACCGTGCATAGATCTGTGGCGCGGCTGGTCTGTAGGTCTTTTTACAGTTACCACGCCTCCCTCAACGGAGACCTCTATATCCGGATCTATCTTCTGGCAAAGCTCTCCCTTAGGGCCTTTAACCTTAACCACATTATCTTTAATGGAGATATCTACTCCTTGTGGCAGGCTTACAGGTAATTTTCCTATTCTTGACATAATTAAAAGATTAATCTGTTAGTAAACATAGCAAAGCACCTC
>ONYJ01000129.1 GCA_900322025.1 uncultured Bacteroidales bacterium
ATCTTTAATTGGTTATCTGTATTTTGAAGAACTTCCTGAAGTTCCCGGAGATTATGATATAACGGTAGAGATAACCGATGAGAGCGGACAAGTTTATACTTCTGATCTGACTATGAAGTTCGAGTTTTGATAAGCCGTTGGCAAATATAAAAGCATCTAAAGTATGTTTGTGGGGTATGTATAGCGGAGAATCTTATATTGTGGGAAAAGGGCTTTTTTATTATATTTGACACCTTGAAACAGAAAAAAGCAATCAAAATTTGTAACAATGAAGACATACGAAACCAAAAACGTGAGGAATGTCGTTCTGCTGGGAAGCCCTAAATCGGGCAAAACAACTTTTGCAGAAAGTATGATGTTCGAGGGCAAGGTCATAGACCGCCGTGGTTCTATTGAGGGTAAAAACACAATGAGTGACAACACCGAGATAGAACAGATATATCAGAGATCTATTTATTCCACACTCTTATATACAGAGTATAACAACACTAAATTCAATATAATAGATACTCCTGGTTCCGATGACTTTGTTGGCGGAGTGTATTCTGCCTTTACTGTTTGCGATAGCGGAATAGTGTTGGTTAATTCCAACCAAGGAGTAGAAGTTGGAACTGAGTTGTTTATCCGTCATGCTCAAAAAGCTAAGAAGCCTTTAGTAATTGCAGTAAACCAGCTCGATAGCGAAAAGGCAGACTGGCATCTTGCTATAGACAGCTTGAAAAATGTGTATGGCGGCAAAATAGTTCTTGTTCAGTTTCCAATAGAAGTAGGCGCCGGATTTAACGCCTTTATAGATGTTCTTAAAATGAAGATGTACCGTTTCAAGGACGAAAACGGCACAAGAGAAGAACTGGAAATTCCTGCAGACAAGTTAGATGAAGCTCAGGAGCTTCAACAACAGCTAATAGAAAAAGCTGCGGAGAACGATGAAAAACTAATGGAGATATTCTTTGATAAGGGTTCTCTTACCGAAGATGAAATTCGCTCCGGACTCAGAGCCGGTATGCTTCAAGACGAGATATTTCCGGTATTCTGCCTTTCTGCAAAGAAAGACATTGGTGTAAAGAGAGTTATGGAGTTTGTTATCAACACTTTGCCAAATCCGGGAGAGTATGAAAGCGAACTAAAAGACGGAGGTAAAGTAAAGGTAGATGCTTCTGCACCAACATCTTTGTTCTTCTATAAAACTGCATTAGAACAGCATCTTGGCGATGTTGCATATTTCAAGGTAATGAGCGGAACCTTAAAGGAAGGAATGGACCTTGTAAATCCGGAAACAGGCGACAAAGAGAGGATATCCGTTATATATGCAGCGGCTGGTAAGAAGAGAGAAAAAATTTCTGAAATAGCGGCCGGTGATATTGGTTGTACCGTAAAGCTCAAGAGTATTAAAGTAGGCCAGAGCCTCTGCAATGGTTGCGAATATGTATTTGCTCCTACAAAATTCCCAGAGCCTAAGTTCCGTACAGCCATAAAGGCTAAAGAAGAAAAAGATGAGGAAAAACTCGGAGAACTTCTCAATAGAGCTTCGGCAGAAGATCCTACTATTGTTGTTGAGTATTCAAAGGAACTGAAACAGACAATACTTTCCGGCCAAGGAGAGCATCATATAAACATTCTTAAATGGAAACTCAATAATATAGATAAGCTCGAGATAGAATTGATGGCTCCTAAAATTCCTTATAGAGAAACTATTACCAAGGTTGCTATTGCAGAATACAGGCATAAGAAGCAGTCTGGAGGAGCCGGACAGTTTGGAGAGGTACATCTGTTGATAGAGCCTTATTTTGAGGGCAAGGCAGAAAACAACAAGTTTAAGGTAGATGGACAGGATATGGTTCTTAACGTAAAGGGCAAAGAAGAGTATCCTTTAGAATGGGGTGGAAAATTGGAGTACTATAACTGCGTTGTAGGAGGTGCCATAGACGCACGCTTTATGCCGGCTATCCTAAAGGGAATAATGGAGAAAATGACAGAAGGCCCGCTAACCGGATCTTATGCCAGAGATATTCGCGTTTATGTGTTCGATGGTAAGATGCACCCAGTTGATTCTAACGAACTTTCCTTTAAGTTGGCTGCCCGTAATGCTTTCAAAGAAGCATTTAAGAAGGCGGGTCCTAAAATCATGGAGCCTATTTATAACATAGAGGTAATGGTTCCTTCTGATTGTATGGGAGATGTAATGAGCGACTTGCAGAATCGTCGTGCCCTTATAGAAGGAATGCAAAGCGAGAATGGTTTTGAGGTGCTCAAGGCCAGAATACCTCTTGCAGAGCTTTACAGATATTCAACAACCCTAAGTTCTCTTACTTCCGGACGCGCTACCTTTACGCAGAAATTTGCAGAATATCAGCAGGTTCCTGCAGATGTTCAGGAGAAGCTGCTAAAGGCTTACGAAGAGAGCGAAAAAGACGAATAATGATTATCTCTTGTGATAATATAACCAAGGCCTTTGGAACCAATAAGGTTCTTAAAGGCCTTAGTTTTACAGCTAAAGAGAGGGAGATTCTGAGCATTGTGGGAGCCAGCGGAGCTGGTAAAACCACTTTGTTGCAGATACTTGGAACTATCCTTGTGCCAGACTCCGGTAAAATTTATATAGATGGAGTAGATGTGTTTTCTCTCAACCAATCTAATCTGTCTTCTTTCCGCAACCAGAAGATAGGATTTGTTTTTCAGTTTCATCACTTACTTCCGGAGTTTACCGCAATAGAAAACATAATGCTTCCGGC
>ONYJ01000100.1 GCA_900322025.1 uncultured Bacteroidales bacterium
GTGAGTTCTCTTGGGAGCAATCTTGTAGGTTCGCTCTACATATTAGACGAACCAAGCATTGGACTGCACCCCCGCGATACTCATCGTCTGATAGAAGTTATGCAAAAACTTCGCGATTTAGGCAATACCATAGTAGTAGTAGAACACGATAGGGATATAATACAAGCAGCAGACTATCTGATAGATATAGGGCCTCTTGCAGGAGCTTTTGGGGGGCAGCTCGTATTTGCGGGCAATGCCTATGAGGGAAAGAATTTCCGAGGCTCTCTTACTCTCGATTATATAAACGGTAGGCGGAAGGTAGATACCGGCCGCACCCCAAGAAAGTGGAGCAGAAAGATTACCATAGAAGGAGCAATGGAGCATAATCTCAAAGATATTACGGTAGATTTTCCGCTTAACGCATTTACCGTGGTATCTGGAGTTTCCGGCAGCGGAAAGTCTTCTCTGGTAGGTGATATTCTCTATCCTGCCTTATGCCGTCATTTTCAGATAGCAAGCACTCAGATGGCTGGTGCCTACAGAAAGCTTTCGGGCGATTTGAATAAGTTGGCCGGCATAGAGTATGTAGATCAGAATCCAATGGGCAAGAATGCACGCTCTAATCCGGTAACCTATCTGAAAATATATGACGATATCCGAAAACTTTTTTCCGACCAACCCTACGCTAAACTTAACGGCTATACCAATTCCTTCTTTTCTTTTAACATAGACGGTGGCCGTTGTCCGGTGTGCCTTGGAGAAGGCTATATAACAGTGCCTATGCAGTTTATGGCAGATGTTAAGATGGTGTGCGAAGAATGTCATGGGCATCGTTTTAAGCAAGATATATTGGAAGTAAAGTATCATGGCAAGGATATAAATCAGGTTTTGGATATGAGTGTGGAAGAAGCGTTGGAGTTCTTCTCGGCTCAGAAAGAGCTTGCTGCCAAGCGAGTTGTAACTGGGCTCTCCTTGCTTGAGCGTGTAGGCTTGGGGTATGTGAAGCTTGGGCAGAGCTGCAGTACTCTCAGTGGTGGTGAAAGTCAGAGAGTTATGCTGGCGCAGTTTCTGTCTAAAGATATGAATAATTCCCGCCTAGGTAAACTCTTTATTTTTGACGAGCCTACTACCGGCCTGCACTTCAACGATGTGAGAAAGTTACTTGATGCCTTTAACGCACTTGTAGATGCCGGTAATACCATAGTAGTTGTAGAGCATAACACTGATGTAATTAAGGCGGCAGACTGGATTATAGATCTTGGGCCCGATAGTGGCGACAAAGGTGGGGAGGTTGTCTTTAGCGGCACACCACAGGAACTTGCAGCCGATGTGCGTTGGAGTTCGTACTTGTAGTTCGAATATCACGCTTTTTTAGCAGCTCGTTTTTCTAAAAGATTTTGCAGGGCATACATTTCGTCACGGTATCTGGCGGCGGAAATAAAATCTAATTCCTTGGCAGCACTCTCCATTTTTATTCTGGTACTGCTGATGCTCTTTTGCAGTTCTTCTACGCTCATTGCCGATATTACAGGGTCATTTGCAGCAGATTCTGCATCGGGTATATCAAATTTAGAGGCAATTTCTGCCAGAGTGTTATCTCTGCCGAGTACATTTCTTTCCACTTTCTCTACTTGTGTAGGGGTGATGTTATGTGCAAGATTGTATGCTTGTTGTTTTTTGCGGCGGCGGTTGGTTTCGTCTATAGTTTCTCTCATGCTGCGGGTAATGGTATCGGCATACATTATAACACAGCCATTTAGGTTACGGGCAGCTCGTCCTGCTGTTTGTGTGAGTGCGGTGGTACTTCTTAGAAATCCCTCCTTGTCTGCATCCAATATGGCTACGAGAGAAACTTGTGGCAAATCCAAACCTTCTCTCAAGAGATTTACCCCTATAAGCACATCGAACAGCCCCCTCTGGAAATCTTCTATTATTCTGATTCTTTCCATAGTATCTACATCGGAGTGTATATAACTGCATCTTACTCCATTCTTTGCCAAGAATTTGTCTAAATCTTCCGCCATTCTCTTTGTGAGAGTGGTTACCAAAATTCTTTCGTCTTTTTCTGCCCTTACAGTTATTTCTTCCATCAGATCGTCTATCTGATTCTTTGTAGGGCGCACGATTATAGGTGGATCTAAGAGCCCGGTAGGACGCACTACTTGCTCTGCTATAAGACCTTGGCTTTCGCTGAGTTCAAATTCGGAAGGGGTGGCACTTACATATACTGTTTGATTGGTCAGTTGCTGGAACTCTTCAAAGCGAAGAGGACGATTGTCTGCTGCCGCCGGTAATCTGAATCCATATTCTATCAGAGTTTGCTTTCTGGAACGGTCGCCTCCGCTCATGGCTCTTATCTGAGGTATAGTTACATGGCTTTCGTCTATGAAGGTGATGTAGTCTTCCGGAAAGTAATCGAGCAGGCAGAAGGGTCTTGTACCTGCGCTACGCCCGTCAAAATATCTGGAGTAATTCTCTATACCGGGGCAATAGCCGAGTTCCTTTATCATTTCGAGGTCGTACTCAACTCTTTGCTTCAAACGGCCGGCCTCGTTCCTTTTGCCGATTTCCATAAAGTATTCGTATCTGCTGTACAGATCGTCTTGGATTTGCTTTACGGCCAGAGCCGCTCTTTCTTTTGTAGTGGAAAATATGTTGGCAGGGTATATGGAGATCTGGTTGCGGCTCTCCAAAGTAGCACCGCTTTTGGGATCAAAAATTTCTATTTCTTCTATCTGATTTCCAAAGAATACAACTCTTGCTCCCTCTTCTCCGTATGCTAAATATATATCTACATTATCGCCGTTTACTCGGAATGTACCTCTCTTGAATTCTTCTTGGCTACGAGAGTACATACTATCTACCAATCTATATAGAAAGATATTGCGACTAATAGCATCTCCTTGATGTATGCTTATTGTATTTGCATGAAAATCAGATGGATTACCTATGCCATACAGGCAGCTTACAGAAGAAATTACAACAACATCTCTTCTTCCGGATAGCAGAGCTGCTGAGGTTGCTATGCGTAGTTTGTCTATCTCGTCGTTTATGGAAAGGTCTTTTTCTATGTATGTATCAGTAGTAGGAATATAGGCTTCTGGTTGGTAATAGTCGTAGTAAGAAACAAAGTATTCTACTGCATTATTCGGAAAAAATGCCTTAAACTCTCCATACAGTTGTGCTGCCAGCGTTTTGTTGTGGCTGAGTATTAGGGCAGGCCGGTTTAGTCTAGCAATGGTATTGGCCATGGTAAAGGTTTTTCCGCTACCGGTAACTCCCAAAAGAGTTACGGCCTTTTCGCCGCACTGTATGGCTTGTACCACGGCCTCTATAGCTTCTGGCTGATCTCCTGTGGGCTGATATTTTGAATCTAACTTAAAGTCCATATTTACAGCACTAAACGCTTACTTTTTTATGCCGGCCAATTCGCATATAACTCTAAAAATAAAACGGCATCTTTGAGTGAGTGCATTAAAATTTATTATAGAAATATCATCCGATGTCTTATTGGTGTATTTATGTATGCCGCTGGTTATGGAAATGGCCGGAATACCGGCATTTCTGAACGGAACTTGATCTCCTATATTGTTCATAATATTGTAAATATGACTGTTGCCGTAGTAAGAAAAATCCAAAATAATGGGCTCTGCATCCGTGTTGTTGTTTTTGAATACGCTTAGAATTTCCGGCTTAACAGACTCTTTACCAAGTAGTAGTAGATAGTTGTTTGGTAGCAGGTGCTGTGTTTTGGCTTCTTCCGGTGGGGCGAGCGTGGTTCCTATCTGATCCAGATTTATCATCAGAGAAATATCTGTTGGTTCCACAATCTTATCGGCAAGAAATTTTTCACTGCCCTTGCTAGCTAATTCCTTGGCATCAAAGGCCACAAAGCATATATTGCACATAGGCCTTACTTCATGCTCTGCAAGTTTGGCAAAGGCTTTTCCAAGTTCCATAACAGCGGCCACACCGCTTGCGTTATTGTCTGCCCCACTGTATATATTACCTGCAAGTGTGCCTAAATGGTCGTAGTGCGCTCCAACTACAATGGTTTTGGGATTCACAACTGCAGGGTCTGCTGCAATATATCCCACTACATTTACTCCGAGGCACTTAATGTTATTATTCCAGAAATAAAATCCGTAAGAGTAGGCTTCCCCTATCATTTGTAAACCACTTTTATAGAAATCGGTGGCTATAAATCTTTTTGCTACATCTATGGCCTCGCTTCCGCTCGCCCTGCCTTCACATTGTTCATCAACAAGCGCTTCTATGTATTGTCTGAGAGATTGCTTAGATATGCTTTTCTCGGCTTCGGATATGCCACCGGTGTTTTGGCCACAGATGGCTGTTGCAGACAAAATTATTGTCGTTAGCACAATTATTGCAAGTCTGAACTTTGTCTGCATTGTCGGTTTTTTAGTATATATTTGTTATATGAATTCAAAAATAACCATTTTGTCGGAACATATTATCGGGATAAAGAAAAATAGTTTGAAAACGGCCCTGCTTGTTTGCAGCTTAATGGTTTTGTTTCCTCTAAAAGGCTTTGCACAATACGATATAGATCAGTTCTTTCTAAGGGGCAGGCAGCTTCTGATAGATGGCAAGTATTCTTCTGCAATAGATAATTTTAATACACTCACAAGAATAGATTCTACTCTCTACGATGCCTATTTTTTCAGAGGCATAGCCAAATACAACTTAGGCGATTTTATAGGAGCCGAGAAGGATTTTGATAAATCGCTTAATCTTAATCCCTTATATACGCCAGCTTATCACTATAGGGCCATTACTTTGAGCCGTACAGGAAACTATGAGGCAGCTCTTAAAGATTTGGCTGAGGCGGTAGATCTCAGGCCGGGGTACATAGGCTTGTATTTCAGCCGCGGGGTTACATACTTTTTGAGCCAGCAATTTGATAAGGCAGTAGATGATTTCAATAAGTTTATAAAGACGGAGGATAGCGAGCCTGATGCCTATCTTAACAGAGGGGCGGCTTATATTTTCTTAGGCGATACACTCAAAGCCCTCTCAGACTACAATAAGGCTATATCTCTTAATGTTGGCGATCCGGAAGGCTATATAAGACGAAGCCGAATCTATTTTATGCAGAACCATGATTCTCTTGCAATAGCCGATTTAGACCGTGCCCTAAAGCTTGATACCGCCAATACCTTTGCATATTTCAACAGGGCTATCATACGCCATGAGCGGAAAGATATTTCCGGAGCCATGGAAGATTTGAACAAGGTGCTGGAATATGAACCGGGTAATGCGCTCACACTCTATAATAGAGCTCTTATACGCTCTCAAATAGGCGATTACGATAAGGCATTAGAAGATTATGATAGGGTTATAACGGTAAATCCGCAAAATGTATTGGCATATTTTAACAGAGCGGCTGTGTTTCTTCAGATGAACCGTTACAGAGATGCTATGGACGATTATTCGCATTGCATCAATCTCTATCCCGATTTTGCCAAGGCCTATATGAACAGGGCGTATGCTAAGGCGCAACTCGGACAATATAATTCCGCTCGCAGAGATGAAGAAATTGCAAGGGAGAAAGTACGGGAATACAGAACCAAAACTCGCGATTCATTATCGGCACAAATGTTTGCAGATACCGCCAAGAGATTCGACAAAATGGTGGCCTTGGATTCAGATTTTGCCAAGCGCGATTTTGCCAACAACGAACTACTACAGTACAAAGATGTGGATATTCACCTAAAGCCTTTATTCAAGTTCAATCTTGCTGAGAGCAAGCAGGAGAGAATGGCTATGGATGGCAGATATGAGTCTATTTATATGGAAGATTTTATAGACGATTTGCCGGTATCTTCCAGACTTATGGCAGTTCGCAACTCTTACGATGCTAATGAAATAACGCAGGAGCAGAGACATAAGAGAGATTCTTTGAGCAAGACCATTGATGAGTTACAAAAGAGAGAAGAGGCGGCAGATGCGTTGCTGTATTTCTCACGAGCCCTGATAAACGACTCTCAAAACCGCTATAACGAAGCCCTTGGAGATTACGATAAGGCAGTGAACCTGCAGCCCGAAAATCCATTCTTGTATTTGAATCGGGGAGCCCTTCAGGCAGAAATGATAGATTTTATATCTTCTATGGAGCAAAATGTGCAGGTACTGTCTCTCGATAATTCCAGAACTGCCCGTGCGAGGGTGAATGAGAACCGTTCTACCTACGATTATACACCCGCCATTCATGATATGAAAAAGGCAACCACGCTCATGCCCAAATTTCCATATTCATACTACAACTTAGGCAACCTATATACGCTTTCATCCGATTTGCCTGAGGCTATTTTGCAATATACCAAGGCTATACAGTTATATCCTGCGTTTTCTGAGGCTTACTATAACAGAGGACTTGTGCTCATATATCTAAAAGATAGTGAGAAGGGATGTTTAGACATGAGTAAGGCAGGAGAGTTAGGAGTGCCGGAAGCATATAGCGTAATCAGCAAGTATTGTATAAAAAAATAATAAATTTCTATATAAATTGCCAAACCTTAATACCAATACCTTGTAACATGAAAAAACTACTGTTTGCCGCAACTTTTCTGATGTTTACCATGGCGGCCTATTCTCAGAAGGTTACGGTGGTTGATAAGTTCAACTGTGCCGGACCGTATAATGTATATTCTCCTATTTTTGAGACCAAGGATGCAAAGGGAAAAGCTTTTGACCGCAAATCTCTTATGGATGCTGTGCCTCTGAAAGCCAAGCATACTAAAGAAGTTGCAGCCGGAGCTATCGATATCAATGCTGGTCAGAGCGTATCTGTATTCTCTTTCTTTATAAACGATCTCAATTTTAAGAAGGTAGATATCGAGATAAAGGGTGCAAAAGACTATAAGGCATATCTGAATGGTAAAGAAAGCTCATTAAAGGGGCTGAAACTCGAGCCTAAACAGCATCGTATAGATATTAAAATACTCTCTAAGGGCGAGGGCAAAGATTCTTTGTTTGTAAACCTTAAATCGGATACCGAAGTGGCATGGTCGCTTTCTGCTGAGCGTTATTTTGGAATGGAGGAAGTATTGTATGGAAATAAACTTGCGGCAGCCAGCATTTCCGAAGACGGAAAATACATTATAGCAAGCTACTCCGATACAGACCATAAAGCCAAAACAACCCGAACTACTCAACTGAAAGAAATTGCTACAGGTAAGGTGATTATAGAAAAGGCCGGAATTTTTTGGCTGAATGGAGGAAACGAGTATGCATGGTACGAAAACAAAGATGGCAATCGGCAACTTTGGAAGAGTGCTATTAACGGTACTCCTACGCTGGTAGCAGAAAATTTGCCAAAGGGAAGCTTACGCTTTGCCCCAGACTTTAATTTTGTGATTGTAACAGATGAGGTGGAAGGGCCTAAGGAAGATGTAGATGTGTATCAGATAATTCATCCCGATGATCGTCAGGCCGGCTGGAGAAACCGCTCCTATCTGGGAATCTTTGATATAGCCTCCGGCACACTGAACAAGTTGTCTTTTGGAAGCAAGTCTGTGTATCTTATGGATATTTCAGACGATTCGAGATATCTTCTTGTAGGTATTAGAAATTTACAAGTGCAGAAAAGGCCTTCTACAAGTACCGATATATGTATGGTAGATTTGCGTAACAGAGAGATAGATACCCTAATATCCGGAGATGGCTTTGTGAGTAGGGCTGTGTTCTCCCCTGATGCCAAGAGTTTGCTTGTAACCGGTTCGCCGGAAGCGTTCAATGGCGTTGGAAAGAATGTAGAACCGGGGCAAACTCCTAATATGTACGATATTCAGATGTATATCTTTGATATAGCATCAAAGAGAGTAAGGCCACTTACAAAAGATTTTAATCCTTCCATAGACGGAGTTTCTTGGAATCGTTGCGATGGTAGAATTTATGTGGGAGCAACAGAAAGCGAGTATAAGACCTTGTATTCGTTTGATATAAATGGTAAGTGGAAAAAGCTGGCTCAGATTCCAGAAGTTGTAACATCTTGGAACTTACCTGTAAACGGTCAGACAATGTGTTATGTGGGCGGAGGGGCTTCTTCTCCTTCAAAACTCTATGTTAAAGATATTAAGAAAGATAGAGATATTATGTGGGAGGATATTTCTGTGAGCAGATATGAGAATGTTAAAATTGGCGAGTGCCATGCATGGAGTTTTACAAATCGTTTAGGTGATGAAATACAGGGGCGTTTTTACCTTCCTGCCGGATTTGATGCCTCCAAGAAATACCCTCTGATAGTTAACTACTATGGCGGTTGTACTCCTACAACGCGCTCGTTAGAAAGCAGATATCCTCAGCATTATTATGCCAGTTTGGGCTATGTGGTATATGTTCTTCAGCCAAGCGGTGCCATAGGGTTTGGGCAGAAATTTTCTGCACGCCATGTGGAAACATGGGGCGATTATGTGGCCGACGACATTATAGAAGGAGTTAAGAAGTTCTGTGAGGCACATCCTTATGTAGATGCTAATAAAATAGGCTGTATAGGAGCCAGCTATGGAGGCTTTATGACTCAGTATCTGCAAACAAAGACAGATATTTTTGCATGTGCCATTTCTCATGCAGGCATAAGCAACATAGCCAGTTACTGGGGAGAAGGTTACTGGGGCTACTCCTATGGCCATGTAGCCAGTGCAGAAAGTTATCCTTGGAATAATCCCGAAATGTACACCAAACATTCTCCTTTGTTTAATGCAGACAAGATACATACTCCGCTTCTGTTACTACATGGTGCCGCAGATACAAATGTTCCTCATATAGAGAGCATACAAATGTTTAATGCCCTTAAAATACTTGGAAGAGAAGTTGCTTTTGTTGAGGTTAAGGGAGAAAACCATTGGATTCAGGAATACAGCAAGAGAATGAAATGGAGCAATACAATAATGGCTTGGTTTCAGAAGTACCTGAAAGACGATGCTTCGTGGTGGAATAGTTTATATCCGGAGAATAATCTGTAAATCAAATGTCTTCAGGGAATATCAATATATATTGCCCCGAGTGTGGCACAGCAAATGAACTTAATGCCAAGAAATGCTATAGGTGTGGGGCCACATTTCCTACAGTGGGTACCAAACCAAACTATGGCGATTACGATTTTGCTGCAGAAGTAGATGATTATCATCTTAAACCCACAACTTATATAGGTTGGAATATATTTCTTACCTGCTGTTGCTGTCCGCCACTTGGTTTACTCGGAATCATATTTGGGGCTTCGGCACTTTCCTCTTTCAGTAAGGATAAATACGAACGAGCCGACAAGTATTCCAAATATGCCTATAGATGTTTGATCTGGGGCCTGATTCTGGGAATTCTCTTATGGGGTTTTCTTATTCTTTACGAATAGAAAATCGATGAATAGAAAATCACTTTTTAGTATTTTTCTTTTTATTGGCTTTGAGCTTGGTTAGCAGATTCTCTGAGGCTGTTATTCTACGCAGATGACTAATGGCCAGAATGTTAAGTATAATACAGATACTCGGAAAAACAATGGAAACCGGAAACTTTTCCAAGGCCAGCCCACTATGTTTCTTAATGCTCCACAGCAGATAAATAATCCATACTTGGTAGGCTACCAGTATTATTGCATTATAAACACATAACCTTATTTGAAGGGTTTTATGGTGTATTAAAAATAAGTTTACAAGACTTATTAGAAAGCTTATAACGGTAAGTGCAAGAAATGGGGGATACGATCTGTATAGCTCTCCAAAGAACATAACAGCCATTAGAATAGCAGTTGCCAAGATAAATGTCAGATAATTTATTCTTCCCATCGCAATAATTTTTCAGCGAAAGCAAATATAGCCTTTTTATCTTTTTTTATTAAATTTGAGAAAATTAAAAATTTGTTATATGAAAACTTCAAAGTCTGGAAGTATAGCGGCTTCAGAACTTTTGCTGAATGCAGACGGCTCTATATATCATTTGAATCTAAGGCCTGAGGAACTGGCTGATATTGTTATACTTGTTGGCGACCCGGGGCGTGTTGCCATGATTTCAAAATATATGACAGCCATAGAATTTACCAAGCAGAGCCGCGAGTTTGTATCTACCACAGGAATGTACAAGGGTAAAAGAATTACCGTACTCTCTACGGGAATAGGCACAGACAACATAGATATTGTAATGAATGAACTTGATGCGGTGGCCAACATAGACTTTAATACCCGTAAGATTAAGAGCCGTAAGCGGAAACTTACGCTTGTGAGAATAGGTACAAGTGGTGCGCTACAGCCGGAAATACCTCTTGGTGCTTATGTACTTTCTCACTATTCAATCGGTTGCGATGGGCTTGTAAATTGGTATGCCGATAGAGATAGTGTTACAGAAAAGGATATAGAAAATGCTCTGATAGCGCACATGGGTTGGGATAGTAATTTGCCACGCCCATACGTGGTAAAGAATTCAGACAGGCTGATAAAAGCATTCCAAAGAAAGACAGTTAAGGGAATGACTATTTCGGCACCGGGCTTTTTTGGTCCTCAGGGCAGGGTTCTTAGATTGGGACTTGCTATGCCAAAAATGAACGAGAAGTTTGAAAGTTTTGCGGCTAAGTCGTATAAGGTTACAAACTACGAAATGGAAGGCAGTGCCATAGCCGGTCTTGCCAAGGAGATGGGCCACGAGGCCATAACTGTATGTTGCATAATAGCAAACCGTTACCGTAAAGAGGCTATAACAGACTATCATCCGTATATAGATAAACTTATCAAGATGGTACTTGATACGCTTACAAAAATATAGCACATTAAA
>ONYJ01000187.1 GCA_900322025.1 uncultured Bacteroidales bacterium
AACTTCTTAATATCGTCTTCCATATCTTGGAAGTAACGGTCTTTACTGCCCTGCTGCATAGCCTCTAAAGAACCCATTCCACGATAAGACTTAAACTTTCTTCCGTTAAGAATAATGGTTTCTCCCGGCGATTCCTCCACTCCTGCAAACAAAGACCCTGCCATAATAGTGCTTGCTCCTGCGGCAAGAGCCTTTACTATATCTCCGGAATAGCGTATTCCGCCATCTGCAATTACCGGCACGCCAGTACCTTTAAGAGCTTGTGCTGCAAGCATTACCGCCGAAAGTTGCGGCACTCCTACACCGGCCACCACTCTGGTGGTGCAAATAGAGCCCGGCCCTATACCAACCTTTACTGCATCTACACCACACTCTGCAAGAGCTCTTGCTCCCTCGGCCGTAGCCACATTACCAGCCACAATCTGCATTTTAGGAAATGCCTTGCGTACGCTTCTTAATGTTTTAAGCACTCCCTCTGAATGTCCGTGAGCCGTATCTATAACAATGGCATCTACTCCTGCATCTGCAAGCATGGCAACACGCTCGTTCACATCTGCCGTAACTCCCACTGCAGCAGCAACCATCAGCCTTCCTATTGCATCTTTGCTGGCATTCGGATTATCTTTTATTTTGGTAATGTCTTTATAGGTTATCAATCCAACCAATACGCCCTGCTTGTTTATCACAGGCAGTTTCTCTATTCTATGCTTCTGAAGAAGGCGAGTAGCCTCAGCAAGGTCTGTACGGGTTGTGGTAATAAGATTTTCACAAGTCATTACTTTTTTAACCGGCGTTCTCCTATTGCTAACAAATCTGAGGTCGCGATTAGTTACTATTCCTATGAGTTTTTTGCGAGAATCTACAACAGGGATACCGCCTATATGGTTTTCTGCCATAATCATCAAAGCATCCGCCACCAAAGCATCGGCTGAAATGGTTATCGGATCTATTATCATACCGTTTTCTGCCCTCTTAACCCTTCTTACCTGATCTGCCTGCGCCTCAATAGTCATATTCTTATGTATAACCCCTATACCCCCTTCTCTGGCCATTGCTATGGCCATATTATAGTCTGTTACCGTGTCCATTGCGGAAGAAACGATAGGAACCCGCAATGTTATATCTCTTGTAAATTTTGAAGAAATATCAACCTCCCGGGGAAGAACATTGGAATGAGCCGGTATCAATAAAACATCATCAAAAGTAAGCCCCTCAAGAACTATCTGATCAAAAGCAGCATGAGCTTCTTGCTTAACGGCGGTGGAAGCGCCTTTTTTCAGGCCTTTGGAAATTTTCCGGCCCGATAGATTTGTGTTTTTCACTTTCTTCTGCATAGAACTAAGTGTTATTTTAATTTAATACAGATTCCTGATAAATTTAGCGAATATACTCAATTCCACCCAAAGCCACAACATCAAACCCAAAAGTTGCAAAAAAATTACATAAAAGAAGGATAGCTTTGAATATCTAAACCCATTCAGAGTTTGCCGCTTAGCCGTTGCCGGAGCATTGCCAAAAGTTCCTGATAACGAATAAGTCCCCAGCTTTTTTGGAGGGAAGAAAGGTATCGCGGAGGCACCTCGCTTGCAAAGCGATCTATGAAAATATCCGCGCGGAGTTTAGATATGAATTCAGCCATAAAATCCAGATAGGCATCTAAAGAAAAATAGTGGAAGTCTTCTGGATGCAACCTGTATTCTTGCTCCATACGGGTTCCTTTGATTATTTGCAACTGATGAAATTTTACAGCAGTAAGCGGCAGGGTATTTATAATATCTGCCTCGTTTTGCATCATACTCAGCGATTCTCCCGGCAGACCAAAAATAAAGTGAGCACATTGCGTAATACCTTTTGACGCTGTTAATTCTACGGCCCCTCTTGCTTGCTCAAAATTATGACCGCGACCTATGCGCTCCAGCGTTTTATTATAGCAGCTTTCTATACCATATTCCACAATAACAATCTTTTTACCGGATTCTCCGTTATTCAGAAGACCTCCGCTTAAAGCGTCTTTATTAGGAGTTGGCTTATGCAAAGCATACTTATCATAATCAAATACGCCCTCCTGAATACTCGCTAATAAATCAAGTTTTTCCTCATCTATACAGTCTGGTCTGGTACCCACCACTATACCTTCTATCAACGGATGAGAAAGTGCCGTGGCATACAGCTCTCTAAGCTTATCCACAGGTGCGTATGTGTTGCTGTATGGCTGAAAATAGGCAATATACCTCTGTGCATGACGGTATCGCACTGTATGAAATTCTATACCTTCTTCTATCTGCTGAAAAAGAGACTTATCTGGTGTACAGTAGTTTGGATGAAAGGCATTGTTATCGCAAAAAGAACAACCTCCCACTCCTTTGCTACCATCGCGATTAGGGCAGGTAAAACCTGCATCCACAACCACTTTCTGAAGCCGGGCTCCGTATTTTTTGCGGAAATATTCAACAAACGAATTTAACTCTGCCATTGCAAAAACTAATCAACACAGCTAATCCGGCGGTAAAACTCATCCCTGTCTATATTCCTATAAAAGAAATAAACAGCAGCTTAGTTTCTTACACGATAGAACAAGATGCCATCTATATATAAAGCGTCCAATTCTCCAATATATGCAACAGAGTGAGAGATGGGAATATCTATGCTTCTTTCTTGCGATACCAGAAGATTGCCTTTTTCATCGTATGCAGATTTGGTATAATCCCACTCTCCTTTGTTTATCCAAACATCTTCTATATCACCATAATATCTT
>ONYJ01000103.1 GCA_900322025.1 uncultured Bacteroidales bacterium
GTGCCCAGGACAAGAGTCGAACCTGCACACCATTTCTGGCACTACCCCCTCAAAGTAGCGTGTCTACCATTCCACCACCTGGGCATATAAAAAGGGGATGACCAAAAACTTTAATTTAGAGCGGAAAACGGGACTCGGACCCGCGACCCCAACCTTGGCAAGGTTGTGCTCTACCAACTGAGCTATTTCCGCATTCGGGCTACAAATATAGTAATCTTTGTTTGTTCTGCAAAAATAATTTTCTCAAAAGCAAATATAGGGATTATAACACACTTCGAAACTCTTTTAAGAATCTTACATCGTTCTCAAAATAATGACGCAAATCGTTTACCAACCACTTGAGCATAGCTATGCGCTCTATGCCCATTCCAAAGGCAAAACCGCTATATTTTTTACTGTCTATATTACAAGCTTCCAATACATTAGGATCTACCATACCCGCACCCATTATTTCTAACCAACCAGTGCCTTTACATATATTACAGCCTTTGCCGCCGCATATATTGCAGCTTATATCAACCTCGGTACTTGGCTCGGTAAACGGAAAGTAAGATGGTCTCATCCTAATTTGAGTCTGAGGCCCAAACATCTCCTGCACAAATAGTAAGATAGATTGTTTTAAGTCTGCAAAAGACACATTTTCATCTACATACAGCCCCTCCACCTGATGAAAAATACAATGCGCTCTGGCCGAAATTGCCTCATTTCTGAATACCCTCCCCGGACACACTACCCGAATTGGAGGCTGCTGCCTTTCCATCGTTCTTACCTGAACACTGGAGGTATGAGTTCTCAAAAGTATAGGGTCGTCTCCGGAAGGATCTATAAAAAAGGTATCCTGCATATCTCTCGCCGGATGCTCCGGAGGAAAATTCAATGCAGAAAACACATGCCAATCGTCTTCTATTTCAGGACCTTCTGCAACAGCATATCCAAGCTTCCCAAAAATATCCAAAATTTCTTCTCTAACTAACGATATAGGATGTCTGGTGCCCAGTTCAAAAAAATCTCCGGGTTTGGTAAAGTCGGTTACCGAATTTGTTTCAAGCACATCAGCAAAGGCTTCGCGCAAAGCCTCTATCTTTTCTGCGGCCTTGGTTTTTAGCTGATTAAGATGCTTACCGATTTCTTTCTTCATTTCGGGCTCTATGGTACGGAACTCTTCAAAGAGTCGGGTAATCTCACCCTTCTTTCCGAGTAGCTTTACTCGAAGCTCTTCTACATCCTGCAGTTTTTCAGCCCTAAACTGCTCTATCCTATCTAACAGGTTTTCTATGTCTTTTCTGTTCATTTTATTGAAATTGACCCTATTAAACATCGTCTCTTGCCACCGGCATTGTCATGCAACGCGCACCACCACCGCCTCTTGGCAATTCGCTACCTTCTATGGTAATAACACATCTGCCCTGTTTTTCCAAATCTACTTTCCCGGAAACTACATCCGATGCTGCTATAACATTAAAACCAGCCTTATCTAAAGCATTTAAAGTGTGTACATTACGAGCATAAGACAAGATTTTGCCCGGAGCTATTGCAAAGCTGTTGGCTCCGCTATGCCACTGCTCTCTATCTGCATTCCACTCATCTTCACTGCCTCCACACATAACAGGCTGAAGATCTTTGCCCAATTTTTTAAGGGTGGAAAGCACATTCTGCTCATCGCGAATCTTCTTTACCTTACCTCCCTCAATGGTTATCAGCACTGTTCGATACTGGTTGTCGTCTAAGATAAGAGGCTCATAAATCAGGCAGGCATCTCTGTCTATCATTGTAAATACCATATCCATGTGAATAAAAGACTCTACATCGTCTGGCAGCTGCTGCACTATAATGTGCTTCTGTTCCCCGTCTTTGTCTTTACAAAAACGCTGAACCAACTTATCTATGCCCTGAGATGTTGTTCTCAAGCCATTACCAACCAGCAAAATGTTCTTGTCTATCACAAGAATATCGCCTCCCTCAACACTCACATTATTCTTTACTGCACTACCGGCTATACCTCCTTCACCTGCCCTCTCCTTAGAAAACTCATTTGCATCTATTGTTGTACACTCAAACAACCTTGGATTTGAAAAAATAGCCTCCATTATCAGCGATTCTCTCACTCTAACCTTATTTGCCATTTTACAAATCAGCACATCCTCGCCTATAGAAGCCGAGGCATCGCGAGTAAAGTAATAGTTATACAACGGGCTTAATGCATAGTATTCGTCTGCAAGAAAAGCAGTTAAGGTTTCTATCTTTGCCGGAAGACCCTCTATTAGAAGCTTTGCTAATTGTTTTGTAGGAAGCTCCATCAACATATCAAAATACTCCGGAACATTTTCTATAGAACAAATTCTTCTCAATAAAAGTCCTCTATCGCCAGGGTCTTCCAATATAACTTGGAGTAAATCGGACACCTGATATGTATTTGTCCATTTTGAAAGAACTCCACTCAGTTGTGCATATTCCTTTTGAGCTATAGATAAATTTAATATATCGCTGTAAAGGGCACGTTGTGCTATACGAGGAGTCATATTCTCTACCTCATCGCCAGGGGTGTGGAGAATCACCCCTCTTAACCTACCTATCTCACTGTGTACCTTAACTTTTATAGGATTCATAAATAAATATTTTAAACTTTATATGTTTATTATTCGTGTAGTTTCTTATGCAACCTTGAACAAACTCAAACAAGTTTATCTCTGCTCTTTTGGCTAAGCAAAAAAGCGCACCGGCTTTGCTATCTCTTACAAATA
>ONYJ01000167.1 GCA_900322025.1 uncultured Bacteroidales bacterium
AGCCCTTATCTACATTCTTTATAGCCTTGTGAACATCTTCTTTTTGGGAATAAACTCCTCTTTGGGCATATCTGTCTTGCTGGTCTGTCATTTTCTTCCGGGATAAACCTTCAAACCTTCTTCAATACACTTTATTGCATGCTTGATATCTTCTACTTTAAGCACATAAGCTAATCTCACCTCGTCTTCTCCAGTGCCCGGAGTTGCATAGAATCCTGCCGCAGGAGCCACCATTGTAGTTTCTCCGTTATAACTGAACTCCTCAAGCATCCATTTTGCAAAGTTCTCTGCAGAATCAACCGGTAAACGGGCTATTGTGTAGAATGCTCCCATAGGTTTAGGAGTAAATACGCCCGGTATCTGATTCAACATATCGCACATAACATCTCTTCTGTGGATATACTCGGCTTTAACAGCAGCAAAGTATTCAGCCGGAGTATCTAAAGCAGCCTCTGCGGCTATTTGCTCTACGGTAGGAGAACATAAACGGCTCATTGCAAACTTCATTACTGCCGCCATCACCTCTTTATTCTTCGATACTATACAACCTATACGCGCACCACACATGCTATATCGCTTAGAAACAGAGTCTAAGAGCAGAACATTCTGTTCTAACCCGGGAATCTGCATCGCTGAGAAATGAGGCTCTTCTGAGTAGCAGAATTCTCTGTAAACCTCATCTGAGAGCAGGAATATATTATGCTTCTTTACTATTTCTCCAAGCTTGAGCATACTCTCTTTAGAGTACAGGGTACCTGTAGGATTTCCGGGGTTACATATCAGTATAGCCTTGGTCTTATTGGTAATGTATTTATCGAATTCTTCAATAGGAGGCACCTGAAAACCATTATCTATCTTTGTAGATATAGGCACGAGAGTTACTCCGGTTTGAATGGCAAATGCTCTGTAGTTGGTATAGAAAGGCTCCATAACCACAACCTCATCGCCAGGATTACAAAGAACTGTCATTGCAAACAAAACAGCCTCGCTTCCGGAAGTAGTTACTATAACATCAGAAGCATCTACATCAATACCTATTTTGTTGTAATATCCAGCCAACCCCTTACGATAGCTTTCTATACCGGCAGAGTTGGCATAAGCCAAATTGTTCAGACGGATATTCCTTATAGCCTCCATAACACACTCAGGAGAATCTATATCCGGTTGTCCTATATTCAGGTGAAATACCTTAACGCCTCTCTTTTTGGCAGCCTCGGCAAATGGCACCAGCTTTCTTATTGGAGAAGCCGGCATTTCTATTGCTTTTTGTGATAGAGTTAACATAAATGAAATCTTTTTATCTGTTTTCCAATTATTTACTTCTAATTATTCTGTACAGGCCAATGAATACATAAAGCCTTCCAGATGTTTCTGAATTTCTCTTGTAGGACAAGAGTAATTATTAACCAAAATAGCAAACTTGATAAGCCCATGCTTCGGCCCGCCATATACATATCCGGCATAGGTTTTAACATTAGATAAACTGCCGCTCTTGGCATGCACAGCAAGAGCTGTCTTCTTATCGAATTTCTTAGCAGTAAGAACATTACGCAAAGTACCCACTCCAGAGTAAGGGAAGGCTTCTACAAAACGCTCGAAGCAAGGCTGCTGCGCCATTACACTAAAGAAGTTGCAGAAAAATGCCGGAGACAAATAATTCTGCCTCGACAATCCACTGCCATCGTCTTGAGTATAACCTACCGTATTAACTCCAAGAGAATCTAATATCCTCTTGGCCGCTTTTTTGGAGGCCGAGTAAGTCCCCTCTCCAAACATCTTCTTTCCAAGAGTCTTAAACAGAGTCTCTGCATAAAAATTATCGCTAATAACAAGGGTTCTGCCCACAATTTTCCAGAGCTCCGGAGAATAAGTAGTGGCTATGTCGAACAATTCTGTACTATCAGCTTCTTCTACAGGTATTATATTCGGCCCAATGGTAATGCCTTTAGAAAGTGCAAAATCTCTGAATGCAGCACCGCAAGACAAATAGCTGAACTTGTTTGAAATAGAAATGGATATTGTGTCTCTATCCAAAGGTACGCTACCAGCAAATTTCCCAACCTTTGCAAGATCTGAACAAAAATATTCTGAATGATCGCCACTTTTTGCAGCCTCGGTAGTCAGATTGTTCATGTACTTAAAATTAGGTATCTGCGGATACAAGACAATAACCTGTGGCTTATCGCCAACCTGCTTGCCCGGCACTATACGCACTTTTTGAACATCTCTATGAAAAGGCAAACCGCTTGGTGCAGAGCCATAATCGTACCCTATATTCCCCCATGTCCATGAAGCCGGAATTACCTCCCTGCCTATATAGGTATCATCTACAACTATATTACCTTCTACCTTCCTGATTCCCAATTTCTCCATACCTTCTACCCACACTCCGAACACAGAATCTACTTTAAATGCCACCCCATCATCTGCACCCAGTGTAGGATCGGCACCGCCCACTATCCAAATATCGCCATAAAGCACGCCATTCTTAATAATACCGGAATGCTTTACGGAAGTAGTAAACTTATAGTCTTCTCCCAAATAAGCCAAGGCCAATCCACAAGTAACTGTTTTTAATGTAGATGCCGTTAATACAGGCAGATTTGAATTCCATTCTGCTATCACTTTGCCATCTTTATCCACGGCCTTTATTGCAGCTACGGCATTGCGGTAGTTATGATTCTTCTTTATAACCTTGTCTATGTACTCCTGAGGTGTGTATTCGTTCTTCTCTTGAGCCTTCAGAATGCATGGGTTAAAAATCTGTACCTGCAGCAATAGCGCAAAAACCAGTAATGAGAAATATCTTTTCATGCAACAAATTTAGTCTTAAACTATGAAATTACCAAGCCTGTAAAGTACCAGGGCGCAAAGTAAAATAATCATTTCCACTCGCACTAAAGCTTGCCTGCCATAACTGGAAAAATAGCGGGCCAGAAGAATTCCCATGGGACAAGCTCCCAACACAGCCACAGGATATTTAGAGGATGCTGCAAACAAGAAGAACTCTACTATACAAACTAATACATTTATAATCTGCATTTTAAGAGCGTAAGACTGAGCTATTCCATATTCCTTCATCCTAATGGAAAACATTATTATTGCATGAACCGTTATTAGCAGCAAACAGAACCCAAGAAACAAACTGGATATAGAGCCAGACAACGATATGTAGTTAATATCAGACACGGCCGCCCAATACCTGCACACATGATTAAAAACATTGTGGCCAAAGAGATATAAACCACTAAACAATAAAATATATGGAGTTAGTAGGCCGCCAAGAAACTTCAAGATATTGCGTATCTTGTCTGTAAGCCCTGCTGTTAGCATCAGGATAATTACCAGCAAGGCTATCCAAATAACCGGAGGAAAGAACATAGCCGATAGTGCCATCATAAAAAAGGCTGTAAAATACTGTTCTTTAAGCAAACAGAACTGTGCCCACAACAATGCTATGGCAGCTATGTGAATTCTGTTTATGCAAACCGCACCATCTGCAGCCATCAAAAAGGCCGCAGAAAGAGCCACGGCTAACATCCTCTCCGATGGTTTCTGCAACAAAGAGCCAGAAGTAATATACACTGTTGTAAGAAGCAATACATCTGCCACCAAACCTAATATAACAGAAGCCGAAAGCGAAAGCCCCTCTGCCGGCATCAGTTCCATAAAAAAAGAAGATATTAACAGAAACAGAGCAACTATATATAAAGCCACTCTATTATACCCTAAGGAATCTGACCGCAGCACCATAAGATTATAGTTCAGATAAGTTTATCAAATCCAAGCCTATATCGTTTCTGTAAGTTTTGCCCTCGTATGATATATTTTCTATCTGGACATATGCCTGCTGCCGGCAAACATCAATAGTCTCTGCTATATTATTGCACAAACTATGGTTATTGGCCGTTATAGCCAACACTCTGCCGCCTGCTGTCAAAAGTGTTTTATCGGCAGAAGAAGAGGTGCCACTATGAAACACCTTCACCGGCCCTGAAGAAGTATTGCAATACAGCAAATCATTACCGGATATAACTTTACCCTTACTATAACTATCAGGATATCCAGCACTTACGCATACAACTGTAAGAGCCATAGATTGCGAAATCTCCAGCGTTTCTTCTTTCAGTTTACCCTTTGCACAAGCTACAAGATGGCCAAGCAAATCAGACTGTATTCTGGTTAGAACCGCCTCCGTTTCAGGATCGCCCATACGCACATTGTATTCTATAACATAAGGATTGCCGGCGCAATTCATAAGCCCAAAGAATATAAAGCCCTTATACGGAATACCATCGGCCCTAAGCCCTGCCAAGGTAGGCTCTATTATTTTCGAACGCACTTTGGCACAGAACTCGGTATCTACAAAAGGTACCGGCGACACCGCCCCCATACCTCCTGTATTAGGCCCTTTATCTCCATCGCCGATTCTCTTGTAATCTTTAGCTTCCGGAAGAAGAAGATAGTCTGTTCCATCTGTAAGAATAAACATAGATACTTCTATCCCGCTTAAAAACTGCTCTATTACAACAGTATTTCCGGCAGAACCGAACTTTCCTCCCAGCATATTGCGCAGTTCCTGTTTTGCCTGTTCGAGACTTTGGCAAATCAACACACCTTTTCCGGCAGCCAAACCGTCTGCCTTAAGAACATAAGGAGCCGAAAGACTCTCTAAAAACTCATCGGCTTCTGCTATTGAATCTGAGGTAAAGCTCCTGAAAGCAGCTGTAGGAATAGAGTGTTTAAGCATAAACTCTTTTGCAAACTGCTTGCTGCCTTCAAGTGCAGCACCTCGGCTTTCCGGGCCTATGAATAGTATGTCTTTAAGAGCGGAGTCTTGTTTAAAATAATCAGCGAGTCCTTTAACAAGAGGTTCTTCCGGGCCTACCACCACCATATCTATAGAGTGCTCCACAACCACCTCTTTTACTCTGTTGAAGTCGTTCGGGCTACCTGCTATATTACATCCTATCTGGGCTGTTCCCGGATTGCCCGGCATAGCGTAGAGTTTATCCAGATTGGGGCTCTGCCCGATTTTCCATGCCAGCGCATGTTCTCGTCCGCCACTGCCTAATACTAAAACATTCATATCCGAAAGTTATTATTATCTTTAATTATAATTCAATTCTTGCACAGCACAATCCCTTATCTTTTATGGCTTGGAGAACTACAGGAAGAGCCTCCCATAAATTGCGAGCACACTTAACGGAATCGTGAAAAGCTATAATGGCTCCACTCTCAAGATATGGCACTACATTACGTACGCACTGCTTGCCGTTTATATGACGGCTGTAATCTCTGCTTAGGATTGTCCACATTATGTGATAATACCTCTCCGAAAGCACCCTCGCCTGATTCGGCCCTATTCTGGCATAAGGCGGCCTAAAAAGGTTGGAGTGTATCAGATCTCCAGCTATATCCACATCCCTGACATAATCGCCTGTCTTCATTCCCCAGCCTTTTACATGGCTGTAAGAATGATTGCCAACGGCATGTCCCCTTGTTTTAATCTCCTCAAACAATTCTGGGAACAACTCTACATTCTTACCTATGCAAAAGAAGGTTGCTTTGGCGTTGTATTTATCTAACTGATCTAATACCCAAGGTGTTACTTCTGGTCTTGGGCCATCGTCAAATGTAAGGTAAACCTCGTTTCTTTCATTGGGCAAACTCCAAATGAAAGACGGAAACATCCTTTTTATTATTCCCGGAGGATTTATCTTCATATCTTTGGTATTACCCAACAAAGATAATGCAAAACAAATAATTGATTAACTTTGTACTTATGATTTCTAAAACAAAAATACCACACCTGTGTATGGCTATAAGCATAGCTGTGCTCTGCTTGTGTTCCTGCAACAAAAAGAAGATTTTGGGCAAGAATGAGGTGGCTACTATTATGTATGAAATGTTTCTTGCAGATCAGTATGCTAAAACCTACACAGAAATAGGCTCAGCAGCAGACTCCGTATTGCTGTATCAGCATGTATTTGAAAAGCACTCCTGCACCCTACAAGACTATCAAGAAGCTTTAAGACATTATCTGCCAGACCAAAAAGCTTATTCCTATATTCTAAAGAGAGCCACCCTTATAGCAAAAGACAGCTCTACACAGGCTAACAAAGCCTTGGAAATGGTAAAGCAAATAAAATTATACTTTCCTGTACCTTTTTTAGTTTCAGACGAATTGTTCGACCATAATCACTGGTGGACTAAAACAATAGACGGGCAGGATATTCCAGATACAAAGTTCATATACTTAGTCAGACAGACAGAGACTGTAGCACCCCAAAGACAAGAAATTAATCTCTTGTCTGGCACACCTCAGACAAATATTGAAATAGAAGCAGAATCAAACAACAATCAGTTATGAGGAAAATTGCTGCAGACTACGCATTTCTCTTGGATAAGGGCCCCACTCCTTTCTATAGGCCTCTCATTTCTATAGACGAAAGAGGGAAAATTCTTGCCATAGAACAATGGGACGATGCAGATTTAACAGATAATAGAACAGAGTATTATAAAGGCACGCTCGTTCCCGGCTTTGTAAATTCGCATTGCCACATAGAGCTCTCTCATCTTAAAGGAGTTTTTGAAGAAGCCACCGGCATGAGCGGATTTATCAATCAAATAAACAAGCTGAGAGAGAGCGTTGATGAAGAAGGCAGGCTTACTGCCATGAAGACAGAATTTGAGAATTTTTCTAAACAAGGCATTGTAGCGGTTTCTGATATAAGTAATTGCGCCGAAAGCTTTGCTCTAAAGAAATACTATCTCAACCTGCTACTCTCTAATCCCCATTCGGCTTTTCCTATATATTTCAAAACCTTTGTAGAGCTTTTCGGCACAGAAAAAGAAGATGCTGATAATATCTTAGAGAGTGGTTTGCAAATAGTTAAAAAAGCCGCAAATATTGGACTGGATGCCGGCATTACTCCGCACTCATGCTATACTATGAGCCCGCAACTCCTTACTATGGCAGCTGTAAAAGGCCTTGAAACAGGCTACATTTCATATCACAGTCAAGAAAGTCAAGAGGAAGAAGATTTGATAATGAATGGGAGCGGAGCCTTGGCAGACAACTACAAAAACAGAGGTCTCTCTACACCTCCTATTACCCACACTACTGCACTGGAGTATTTTATAAATCTACTTATGACCAAACAAGATGGCAGCTTAGAAAAAATTGGCGGGAACATCAACCTTGTACACAATGTGGTTATAAGCCAAACAAGCATAGATAAGGCCATGCAGTGCCTAAAAAATCCATTCTTTACCATTTGCCCTTTATCAAACATATTCATACATAGAGAATTACCGCCAATACGCCTAATGCTCAAGAATTCGCTTAAAATCTGTATAGGAACAGACAGTCTTTCTTCTAACCACATACTGAATATGGTTAAAGAAATGTTGTGCCTGCAAGAGCATTTTCCAGATATAACCCTATCGGAAATGCTACTATGGGCCTGTAGCAATGGAGCTGAGTATATAGGCAAGCAAGATATTATGGGAAGTCTTTCCGTGGGCAAAATACCCGGTGTAGTTCTTTTGGAGAATCTTCATAACTTCTGCCTTACTCCGGAAAGTTCTTCCAGAAGACTTGCCTAAGGCTGCTCAAACAAAGTAGAATATGGCAGAAAGCCTAACAGAATAACACGTAACAGAATA
>ONYJ01000159.1 GCA_900322025.1 uncultured Bacteroidales bacterium
GATTAAAGATAAAGATTAGGAATAAAAATTAAAGATTAAAGATAAAGATAAAAGTTAAAGATTAAACATAGAGAAGTAATAAACAAACTAATAGCACTAATACATAAACACACAGATAGATATATGTTTGAGAATTTAATAGACAGATTAGACCGTTCTTTTAGGATGCTGAAGGGGCAGGGTAGGATAACCGAGGTAAATATCTCAGAAACATTAAAAGATATAAGAAGGGCTCTTATAGAAGCAGACGTAAGTTACAAGGTGGCAAAGAGTTTCTGCGACGATGTCAAAGCTACTGCCTTGGGTCAGGAGGTGCTAAAGTCTGTGAAGCCCGGCCAAATGATGGTTAAGATTGTACACGACGAGCTTACCCGTCTTATGGGTAGCAGTGCATCGGATATAAATCTTAAAGGCAATCCTGCCATCATTTTGGTAGCAGGTCTGCAGGGCTCCGGTAAAACAACCTTCTCTTCTAAGTTGGCTAATATGCTTAAAAACAAGAGAGGTAAGAGGGTTATGATGGTGGCTGCAGACGTTTATCGTCCGGCGGCAATAGAACAGTTGAAAGTGCTTGCTGAGTCTATAGAAGTACCGGTTTATACAGAAGAAGGTGTTAAGGAACCTGTAAGAATTGCAGAAAACGCTTTAAAGCGAGCTAAGTCAGAGCAGTACGATGTAATTATCGTGGATACGGCCGGTCGTTTAGCTGTGGACGATGAGATGATGAAGGAGATTGGAAACTTGAAAAAAGCTCTGAATCCTAGTGAAATACTATTTGTGGTAGATTCTATGACAGGTCAGGATGCTGTAGAAACAGCAAAGGCCTTCAACGATGTACTCGATTTTGACGGGGTGGTTCTAACCAAACTCGATGGCGACACTCGCGGAGGTGCGGCTCTCTCCATAAAGGCGGTAGTTAATAAACCTATCAAATTTATTTCTTCCGGCGAAAAAGTGGATACTCTTGATGTCTTTCATCCGGAGCGTATTGCAGACAGAATCCTCGGCATGGGAGATGTTGTTACTTTAGTAGAAAAAGCACAGGAACAAATAAATGAAGAGGAGGCAAGAAGGCTAAAAAAGAAACTCATTAAGAGCCAATTCGATTTTAACGATTTTTATCAGCAGATACAGCAGATAAAGAAAATGGGTAATATAAAAGATTTGGCAAGTATGTTGCCCGGAGTGGGTAAGGCTTTGAAAGATGTTGATATAGATAACTCTTCGTTTAAGGGAGTAGAGGCTATTATTCAGTCTATGACTCCTTTCGAAAAGGAACATCCAGAGGTAATAAACGGAAGCCGCCGCAACAGGATAGCAGCCGGAAGCGGCACCTCCATAGCAGAGGTAAACCGCCTTATAAAGCAGTTTGAACAAACTAAGAAAGTGATGAAGAATGTTGCAGGAGGTGGAATTAAAAACCGCATAGCCCAGATGCGTCAGGTACAGAAAATGAGACCTTAAATACCGATACTATGAAATGTAAAATATTAGATGGTAAAGCTACAAGTGCTGCCATACGCTCAGAAATAAAAGACAAAGTAGAAACTATAGTAAAAAATGGTGGCAGACGGCCATCGCTTGTGGCTATTCTTGTGGGCAACAATCCAGCCAGCCGGACTTATGTGGCAAATAAAGAGAAGGCTTGTGCAGAAGCCGGTTTTGCTTCGGAAGTAAAGCGCCTGTCGGAGAATATAACAGAAGAAGAACTTCTTTCTCTAATTTGCAGCATCAATAAAGACACCAATATAGATGGTCTTATAGTTCAACTTCCGTTACCAAAACACATAGATGAACATAAGGTTATAGCCGCTATAAATCCTATCAAAGATGTAGATGGTTTTCATCCTGTTTCTGCCGGACGTATGATGCTCGGCGAGGATACTTTTTTGCCTGCAACCCCAATGGGTATAATGACACTATTGGAGAGGTATGAGATAGACACCAAAGGCAAGCATTGTGTGGTATTAGGCAGAAGCAATATAGTGGGCAGGCCGATGGCTAATCTGTTGTCGCGTAAAGGAACTCCCGGAGATTGTACAGTAACAATCTGTCATAGCCGCACAAAAGACATAGCTTCATATACCAAAACTGCCGATATAATAGTTGCTGCCATTGGTATTCCTCTTTTTCTAAAAGAAGATATGGTAAAAGAAGGTGTCGTTGTTATAGACGTGGGTATTAATTCAGTAGAAGATAATACTCGTAAAAGCGGCTACAGATTGGTGGGCGATGTAGATTATGATAGTGTAGCCCCAAAATGCAGTTACATAACACCTGTTCCGGGAGGGGTTGGTCCTATGACAATAGCATCTCTATTGCAGAATACCCTAAAAGCTTATGAAGCAAAGGCGTTATAATGGTTCTATAATATAAATTGGCGCAAGAGTGTTTTCTCTCTCCCCAAAATCCAATAGATTTTAGAATTTTATAAGGGAGAGACGATAACGCTTACATCAGCTTTTTGTTGTTGGTTCTATCCCAAATTTCCCACCCTTTAGGTTCTTCCGGGCACACCCTGTAACATCTGCCGCATCCTATGCAGAGAGCCTCGTCTGTAAGTACCGGTGCTTTTACGCCTTTAGCATTTTTTACATCAACCAAAGTGATACACTCTTTAGGGCAAGCTTCTATACATAAACTGCATTGCTCCGGGTTCTTTGTTTTTGCGGCTACTTGCTTATGGATTTTGCAGTTCTTGGCAACATAAACAGCTTTTCTTGCAATTCTGTTTCTTTGTTGCTGTTCTGCATCCAAAAAATTCTCCGCCGCAGGAGTAATAGCACTCAATTTGTTTGCGAGAGCCGTTCCAAAAACTGCTGCTACAAATAGGCCGGCATTTTTTATGCACTCTCTTCTACCTTTGTTTATATTCTCTTTCATTGTGTTTACAAGTTATCAATATCGGCATCAAAGTTAAAAATTATTCTGTTGAAATGTCGAACCAGTTTTGCAGAGTTAGAAAAAAATTTTTACCTTTGCCTCGCGGATGAAATACACTGATTAAAAATTAGCTACTATAATAAGCAGAATCTCAATGAAAGAACTTGAAAATATTTTTGTCGCTTATTGCAACTCTCTCAAAGCCATGTCATTGAGCAGATTCTCTATGGGGGGGGGGGTATAACTGCCTAATTTCCAGCAATTTAGGCGAGCCTGCCGGTAGCGAGGCACGCCTTTTTTTCAAGAAACATTCTGTTTGTATCAACGATGCTGTTAAGGCTATTGCTCATGTAGTATTGAGTAGTAGTGTTTATGCTTTTTTGCTTCTTGGCTCTTTGTTCGTTTTTGCCTCTTGCTTGGTCTTTGCAGATATTGCTTCTTTCTTAATTCTTGGTTCGTTGTTGGCTATTAGGGGCTCTTTTTTGTGTCTTGCGGCCATTGTAACTTTGGAATCTTTCTCAATCCTTGGCTTGTTGTTGCTTTTAGGTTCTTTGTTTGCAGTTTTATTATTCGTGTGCTATCATCTGTCCTATTTAGGCAGGTGTTTATTATATAAA
>ONYJ01000126.1 GCA_900322025.1 uncultured Bacteroidales bacterium
AAATAAAGTCTGCCGCCCGGGTACAAAAGACTCCGTGCCATATCGGCTATATTACGATAAAAAAGAAGCGGATCTGCATCTGGCACAAATAAAGCAATCGCAGGCTCAAAATCCAACACATTTTTGCGCATCAGCTCTTTCTCAGATTCAACTATATAGGGAGGATTAGATACCATTACATTAACTTTCCCGATGAAAGATTTAAGGGCAGAAAAAATCGGATAAGAAATATTCTCAACGCCCTCACCAGATGAACGCTCGGAATATGAACATCCTGCATCTATACTGTCATGTACCTTTTGCAACACATCGTAACGCAAAAACACAGGCCAGCGCCTGCTAAACAAAACCCCTTGGTTCTTAGCATATTGAATAGCTGTTTCTGAAATATCGCAGCCGTATGTTTCTAATATACGATACAAGATTTCCGACTTCGACAATATGCCGGATTCCGATAATCTGGAAATTTGCACCTTCAAAAAATTATATAGAAGCTTATGAATACTCCATGCTATACAACCGCTGCCTGTACAAACATCAAATATCTTAAATGGTTGCAGTAAGCCGGCCGAAGTACTACCACCTAAGGCTCGCAAATCAGAGAAATCTTCTTTTATATCTGAATATATGATATTTACAAGCTCCTCTGTTTCTGGTCTGGGAATAAGAACTCCGGAGCCAACCCTAAATTTTTCTCCACAGAAATATTCAAATCCGGATATGTGTTGAATGGGCTCTCCTCTTTCTAATCTTAACAGCACATCTGCACAAGACTGTCCCGAAGAGCCGACGCAAGCCAAAGAATCTGAAGGATGCACAGATATAATTTCTTCTTCCGGATAGGTCAGTTGCCTAATTTTAGAAATACCGAAAATGTCTTCAAGAGCCCGGCGGGCAAGTGCAACAATCTCCTCCGGAGGATATAAAGGCACAAGTCTCTTTTTGCACTCGGCTATAAACTCTTGTACTGTCATATTGCTAAGTTAGGTACTGCTGCTCCAAAACAATGCGCACCGTCATTTCCAAGCAGGGCTTCAATGCTCCTGCACACAGAGTTCAAAAAACTATTGCACCGCACAAATGCTCAGGTGAATTAAAGTCTTTTAAGCTGTACTGTAAAGTGGCGCATCAGAGGGGCTTCCCATTCGATAGCCACTCCTCTGGTGATACTCTTACGCCTATCATAAACATTCTTTAAAGCAACGGCTATAACCTTCATGTGGTTGTCTGTATATACTCGTCTCGGTATTGCAAGACGCAGAAGATCAAGACCTCCAAAGCGATTTTCGCGAGTAATAGGGTCGCGGTCTGCAAGCATATAGCCAATTTCACAAGCTCGGATTCCGGCCTCTAAATAAAGTTCGCAAGTGAGCGTCTGTGCCGGAAACTCTTCCTTAGGAACATCGGTAAGAACCTTGTCTGCATCAACAAAGATGGCGTGGCCACCGGCTGGTCTTTGATAAGGAATGCCGTATTCGTCCAAAAGATTTGCCAGATACTGTACCTGATGTATTCTGGTATGGAGCATATCAAACTTGGTATTTTCGTCAAGACCCTGAGCCAGTGCATTCAAATCTCTTCCGTTCATTCCGCCATAAGTTACATACCCTTCAAACGGAATACAGAAAAGCTTGGCTCCCTCATACCACTCTTTGTTGTTAGTGCCTATGAAACCTCCCATGTTCACAACCCCGTCTTTTTTTGCAGACATTGTCATTGCATCCACATCGGTGTACATTTCAAGGGCAATTTCCTTAATGGTCTTGCCGGCATATCCTTCTTCTCTGGTCTTAATGAAGTATGCGTTCTCTGCAAAGCGTGCGGAATCCATAACTACAGGCACTCCGTATTTGTGGCAAAGTGCACAGGTTTCCTTTATGTTTTTCATGGAAACAGGTTGTCCGCCAACCGTATTGTTAGTTACGGTAAGCACCATAAATGGCACATTGCCTTTATTTTCAACCAGCACTTTCTCAAGCTTTTCCAAAGACACATTGCCTTTGAACGGAACCTCTTTCTGGGTATCTTTGGCATCGTCGCAGGGTACATCTATGGCCTTGGCCTTGCGGCTTTCTATATGGCCCTTGGTAGTGTCGAAATGCGCGTTGCCCGGAATCACATTCCCTTCCTTTACTAAATATGAAAATAGAACATTTTCTGCCGCTCTTCCCTGATGAGTAGGAATTACATATTTCATCCCGAAGATTTTCTTTACCATAGCCTCAAACTTATAGAAAGATGAGGCTCCGGCATAGCTCTCGTCGCCGAGCATAAGTTCCGCCCACTGGCGATCGCTCATAGCACCGGTTCCGCTATCTGTAAGAAGGTCTATATAAACCTGTTCTGCTTTCAACTGAAATACATTATAGTGAGCCTCTTCCAACCACTTCCTCCTCTCTTCCAAAGTGGAGCGGCGTATTGGTTCAACCATTTTTATTTTCCACGATTCTGCAAAAGGTAGTTCCATAGTATTATATGTTTAT
>ONYJ01000108.1 GCA_900322025.1 uncultured Bacteroidales bacterium
AGTGCTGGAGAGGTAGAATATGCCAATGCAGCTAACAAGTATAAGAGAATCTTTGGCGACAGTATAAATGTATATTGTATGGTAATTCCAAATGCCGGAGCCTTCTACACCCCAAACAAATTGGCTGGCAGCGGAAAAGATCAAGGAAAAACAATAAACAGGATTTTTTCTAACCTTTCAGATTCTGTAAAGGCCGTGGATATTTACTCCATCCTTGGCAGACATGCCTCAGAAAACATATACTCCAGAACAGACCACCACTGGGCACCATTGGGAGCATATTATGCAGCAAAAAAGTTTGCAGCAGTGGCAAAAGTTCCCTTCAAAGACTTATCTCACTATAAGAAACATGTTGTACGCAACTATGTAGGCACTATGTATATGTACACAAAGAGTCAGGAACTGAAAAACTCGCCGGAAGAGTTTGTGTACTACACCCCGGACAGTACCGTTAAATATGAGACCACCTATATCAACTACAACACAAAAAAGGGAGTAGCACTTTCTGAGCGTGCACCACTAAAAGGAGATTTTTTCCAGAAAGGAGTATCGGGAGTAGGCTGCTACGTTGTTTTTATGGGAGGAGATGCCAAAATAACCCAAGTACGCACATCTACCGACAATGGGCGAAGACTTATCATATTCAAAGATAGTTACGGCAATGCCATACCCGGATATTTATTCTTTTCGTTTGAAGAAATACATGTAATAGACTGCCGCTTCTTTAAGAGAAACATAAAGAAATACGTAAAAGACAATAAAATTACAGACATTCTGTTTGCCAACAATATAATGAGAGGAGTACTGGCTGTAACAAACAAATCTTACGACAGATTCCTCACCCAGTAGTTGTAACACCAAGCAATGGGAAAGAAAATATACATAGCAGTAGTAACTCTTCTTTTTACAGCCTTTGTGGTTGTTTTCAACACCTTTCCAAGAAGTACCGTAAGCGAGGTTGAAAAGCGAGAGCTTGCAAAGTTCCCTGAGTTTTCCTTCAGTTCTCTCAGAGAAGGACGCTTTACCAAAGAACTATCTGCATGGTTCTCAGATAGCGAACCTTATAGAGATCATTTCATTGCTCTGAGTATGAATATCAAAGATTGGATGAGAATGAATTTTTCCAAAGAAAATGCCATTACTTTCCATGCACCGGACATAGCCAACATAGATACAGAAGCCCCAGACTTACACGGCACTGATATACCCGAAGATATAATTACAGACACCATTCCAAAGACAAAAAAAGACACCGTAGAAAATCGCAAGATTGAAGAATACCGCAACAAGCTAACAGCAGAGGAAAACGCTAAAATAGCTCATGCCGGAATAATAATCATAGGCAGTGGAGAAAAAACACGGGCCCTTATGGCATACGCCGGAGATTCTACCGGAGGTGTAAAATTTGCAGAGGCCGCCAATCTCTACAAAAGAAAACTTGGCAAAAAAGTAAATGTTTATCTGATGGCCATTCCAACTTCAGTAGAGTTTTATTGTCCGGATGCCGCCAAGAGCAGAACAAAGAGCCAGCGAGCCACTATCAATAACATCTTTGCACATCTGTCAGATTCTGTAAAAGCAGTAGATGTCTATACTACGCTGGGCAAACATGCCTCAGAAGATATTTATCTCAGAACAGACCATCACTGGTCGCCACTTGGAGCCTTTTATGCTGCCCAAAAATTTGCACAAGTGGCTAACGTGCCTTTCAACGACCTCTCATCCTACACCCAAAAAGTTGTAAAACGCTATGTAGGCAGTATGTATGGCTATTCTAAAGATATAAGCGTAAAAAAAGCCCCGGAAGACTTTGTTTACTGGGAACCAGACAGCACCGTTACATACACTACCACATATATAAACTACACAATAGACAACAACTATAAGGTTACCGGAGAAAGCAAACCGGTTAAAGGCAATTATTTCTACCGATATAAAGATGGAAGCGGCAGTGCATATTGTACATTTATGGGCGGAGATACAAAACTCACTAAGGTAGAAACATCTACCAAGAATAAAAGGAGGCTGATAATCATCAAAGACAGTTTTGGCAATGCCCTACCGGGTTATCTGTTTTTCTCTTTTGAAGAAATTCATGTAATAGATTATCGCTACTTTACATTCAATATGCTGGAGTATGTAAAACAGAATAAAATTACAGACATTCTTTTTGCCAATAATATATTCTCGGCATATTCAAACAGCATTGCCAGAAGATACTCCAAGTTTCTTACCCAAGATCACGATACTTTCTATCCTAAGCCAAAACCAGCAGAAGAAGAAGTAAACACAGCCTCATAATCCGGAGGCCATTGGTTCAAGCCCAGGATGTAGTGCGCATAAAATCAAGCACTTGAAAGAAATGCGAGTTGCTGATTTTTCGTTTTGTGAAAACAATGGGAAAACAATCGGTTTGAGTTCGACCCCATTTTAAGCAAGTTTTGCAATCTTGTGCGACTGCGAAAACAAGTCATTTGAAACCGATAGGGTTCTGACAACAATCCATCATTCTCCGGAAAAGTACTCCTTTGCCAAGTCAATGGCATC
>ONYJ01000013.1 GCA_900322025.1 uncultured Bacteroidales bacterium
ATTGCTATTGCCTGTTGTTGTGTTGTTAGTAACGCTCGTTTGTTATAGCGCATTATGTTTACCTGTGCCGTCAATAACTCATTGCAGTATTCTTAGCAATGTTCTTTGTATAGTGTATTATGTTCACTTATACTGCCAATAGTTTATTGTTATATTATAACAAATACAGCGGTTATATAGACAGATAGTTCGCACAGTAGGAATATGGCACCGTTACAATCACCGGTATAGCCTTTTATCTTCTTGTAAATGTATGTATTGAGCAAAGCGCATAGTATAATAGGTACGGCAGCAAGAAGCAAAATTTGTAGCATAGTAGGCTTTACAATCCAGATAAATAATCCTAATGGTAATAATCCTTGCACCAACAGAAACAGACAAGAGCCAAGGCTGAATTTGCTGTATATGTTATGGGCCTTGGAGTCTTCTTCCTTTCTTGCGTATGGCATTAGCATAATGGTTTGTGAGGCCAAGAGCTTGGCAAACGGATCTGCCATAATAATGGTTAGGGCTGCGATTTTGGGGTTAAAAGATGCCAAGGAAAACAGTGAGCTGCCCAGAGTTAGTATGTATAAAACTATGCCTAATACCCCGTAAGTGCCTATGTGAGAGTCTTTCATTATGGCTAATATGCGCTCTTTAGAGGTTCCTCCACCAAACCCGTCAAAGAAATCTGCCAATCCGTCTTCGTGTAGAGCACCGGTTAACAGTAACCTTGCAGCAATAGTTGCCAAAACAGCAATAAGAATATTGTAAGGTGCTATAAAATAGAGCATGACAGCAGATATGCCGGCCGTAAGCCAACCTGTGAGAGGCCAAAACTTCACTATGTGAGTATAGGCTTCCTTTGGTGGTTGATGGAGCCTCCACATGGGTATCCGCGTTAGAAAGATAAACGCAGCCCATATCTTTCCACCTAATCCGCTTCTGTTGTTTTCTTTGCTCATTTACATTCTCTTACTGCTTAGAAATACTTTGTGATTTTGGCTTCTGCAAAGTTATTCATTTCGTTTATCATTCTAACGGCAGATTCTATGATAGGGTAGGCGCATAATGCTCCTGTGCCCTCTCCGAGCCTGAGGCCGAGGTTGAGCAGGGGAGAGGCTTGCATAATTTCCAACATTTTTTTGTGGCCGCCCTCGTTTGAACAATGGCAGAATATCATATAGTCTTGGCTGTTAGGATATAGCCTTATGGCGGCCAAAGCGCAGGCACTCATTATAAAGCCATCTATCATTACTGTAATTTTTTTTTCAGCGGCCCTCAGCATAGCTCCAATAGCGGCAACCATCTCAAATCCTCCAAAGTATCTTATTATATATTCAAGATACTCAGGCGAGTATTTGTTTTTGCTCTTATCTTTATCTTGAGTTTCTGAGGCAGAGTGTTCTGCTAAGCCTTCTTTTTGCAAAGATTCCCTAAAACCATGTAGTGCCTTCTCCAGAATCTTTTTCTTGTGTTCTACTCCGCTTGATGCAAGTCCGGCTCCGGCGCCTATACACTCGCTGAGGGGTATATTTCCCATAAGGCTCATAAAAATGCTGCTGGCCGATGTGTTGGCTATGCCCATTTCTCCCAAGCAGATAATATTGCAACCTTCTTCTATGCACTCATCTATTAAAGAAGAACCGGTTTCTATGGCTTCTATGTACTGTACTTGAGACATAGCAGGCTTATAGAGGAAGTTTTCTGTGCCGTTGGCTATCTTGCAGTTCCTTATATCTGAGTAGGAAGATAGATTGTAATCTACACCAACATCAACTATCTTTAGTCTAAAACCATGTTGCCGGCAGAACATATTTACTCCTCCTCCGCCTTTTGCAAAGTTTATCATCTGCTGCCATGTAACTTCTCTCGGAGAAATGCTGACCCCTTCTTTTTCTATTCCGTGGTCGCCTCCAAAGAGTATATGGCATGGATGTTTTAGGGTGGGCGCAAGTGTTTGTTGTATCAGGCACAGTTGCATAGCCAACTCTTCTAATCTGCCCAACGAACCCTTGGGTTTGTTAAGATTATCTATTTTATCTAACGCCTTTGGCCGAATCTTTTTATCGGGCTGCTGTATATAAAATTCTGTTATCATTAAGCTATTTTTAACTACCGAATTATCTGTACCTCATTGCAAATATAATGATTCCTATTTGCAAAGCAGAAAATTATTACTACCTTTGCGGCATCGTTGCACCCTATTGTATTATAAGAGTACCCCTTAGTTGTTATTATAGAGAATCTCAATGAACAGACGTGAATACATATCTGTTGATATCTGTAACTCGCTCAATACTATAGTGTTGAGTAAATTCCTGATGGGGGGGGGTATAACTACCTAATTTCCAGTAATTTAGGCGAGCTTGCCGGTAGTGGGGCACGCCTTTTTTCCAAGAAACATTCTGTTTGTATTAACGATGCTGTAAAGGCTATTGCTCGTGTAGTATTGAGTAGTAGTGTTTATGCCTTTTTATTTATTGGCTCATTGTTGGCAGTTTTGGCATCCGTGTGCAGTCCTCTAAGATATTTTTACAAGTTTTTATTAGATAAATCCTCTAACATTGCTGAAAAACTTAGGGGGGTATTTACCTCTCTGTTTATGTTTCTTCAACATGTTGATTTTTCATTTTTAACTCATTTTTTATCGAAGGTTTTCACTGTAGCCTTCGGCGGCTCGCTACCCCTCTCTTTAG